>NZ_KV798496.1:267676-474416 GCF_001809695.1 Corynebacterium sp. HMSC063A05
GTCATAAACTCGCACAGTTTCACATTTGCAGCCGGCATTCAAGGGCGAATAGACAAACACAGCAGCAGCCAACAGCGGATACGCGTCAGATACCGCCGCAACTAGCCCCGCCGCCCCGGCTACGCCTTATCCAGCCACTCCTGAGCGACCAACTCAGGGCTGGCGCCACCAGCCACAGCCCGGGTCATCAGCTTTAAGTCCTCAGTGCTCAGCGAACCAGCAATCTCATTGAGCACTCGGACTCGATCGCTCCGGTCCAACGCTGGCTTGACGTAGAAAGGCACAAGCCATTGCGGCAAGTCAGCCCCAGCATTGTCAGCTGGCACATCCGTGCACCCCTGCGCCATGCCCGCGTCGGTGGCCATAACTTCACCCGGCAACGACCGCGAAAATGCGTCGTAAACACGGTCTCGCCACTCGCCGCTGAATTGCTTGTCCGGGGTGGAGTCGTCGGCGTACTCCTCAGCCAGCGAAGCCGCGGACGCGGAATCGCTCAGGCCGAGCAGCTCACCTGTGCATCCGAAAGAGACCAGGACTGCTTCATTGCGTACGGCCCGCAACCGGTCATCAGCATCGCGAATGCCGATGACCTCCGCTTGCCGCCCTATCCTCTCAAAGCTTTGCGCATACAGGTACGCAAGAGCTGCCTGCTCGGGGTTGCGTAGGTCTGCCCCGACAGTCACTACCGCCTCCTGTTCGGGAGGAACGGGCATCTGCGGATCTAAGTCAGAACATGCGGCAAGACCGAACCCCGCTGCCCCAGCGACCAATGCCAGGGCGGTAAAAGTGCACGCAGTAGCCTTGGAGCTCCCCTTGCACCCCATTGAGCGGATGCGAAAGTGGAACCCGGCGTTCGCACGTCTAAAATTAATCATCGACACCAGCGTAACCTACGAACGGATTGTGAGGTCACCCAGAATGGGCGATGAGAAAAGCCGCAACAACAGCGCTTCGTCAAAGGCTCGCAATCCGCGAACTAACTCGGTCAGTAAAAGCCAAACGCCGTCGGCCACAGCAAAACCCGGCAAAACTGCTCGGGCAACGAATGCAGCTAAATCCGCAGCAATGTCAGCTGTCTCGAAGGTGACGCGCACCAACGGATCGTCGTCAAGCGTGGGAGAAACGCAGTCGGAGGCGGTGCGCGATGCCCTGCGCGATTGCGGCGTCTACATCGGCGGCAAGCGTTTGCCGGGCACCTACGACCACTTCTCCGGTCTGTCCGAGGTGCGTAATTTTGGCGAGGGCTTCACGTGGCTGTCATTGTCGCGCCCCAACGCGACACAGATGGACGCCATCGCTGAGCTTTACGGGCTGGATGAGCTGACGGTGGAGGATGCACTGACTAACCGCCAGCGCCCCAAGATTGAAATCCACGATGATCACGTGGTTTTTGTGATTCGCTCGATTCACTACTCCCCGGAAGGTCTCGCGGACGACGAAAATGAGATCATTCGTTCTGGCCAGCTGATGATTGTTATCGGCCAGGAGTACGTCATCACCATTCGCATGGGCATGCCGAGCTCGGATATGCAGCGCATTAGCGCGCGTGTGGAAAACACCACCGACGCCATCGACTACGGTCCCGCGGGCGTGCTGTGGGCGCTGACGGACAACCTCGTCGATGCGTACCTGCGCATTGCGTTGCAGCTGGAAGATCGCGTGGAGATTATGGAAGATGCCGTCTTCGAGCCGAATTTGGTGTCGGATATTGAGGACATTTACATCCTCAAACGAGAAATCCTGGAGATGCGCCACGCAATCGATCCGCTGACGCCGGCGCTGCGCTCCCTGATGAATCTGCGAGAAGACATCATGCCTAAGGACGTCAGCCGTTATCTTTCCGATGTTCTCGACCACCAGCTCGCCGCGGCGGACCTCGTAGCCGGACTCGACGAACGCCTCTCCTCCCTCATCGACGCCGCCGCAGTGAAGATCCAGCTGCAGCAGAACCAGGACATGCGTACTATCTCGGCATACGCGGCTATTCTCGCCGTGCCAACCGCCCTGGCCGGTATCTACGGCATGAACTTCGACCGCATGCCCGAACTGCACTGGGAGTACGGGTACTTCATCGTCCTCGCCATCATGTTCGCCATTGTGGCGTTTTTGGTGTGGCTCCTGCGCCGCAACAAGTGGCTGTAGTTTCCGCTTCTGGCAGGCAACGCTTTACGACGAGTACAACAACCTACCCGCGGTTCCCACCGAGAGCCCGCTGCGCCAACAGGTCGCGAGCACGCTCGGCATTGCGGGGATTGCACAAAACATCGTAGCGACGAGCAACAATCTCCGTGGTGGTGGAGAAATCCCGCTTGCCGTTTTGCATGGCGTATGGGACTGCCGCCAGCACGATGCCAAAGATGGCGCCCATCCCGAGGCCAACAATCAACGGGCTAACCCAATCTTCCTGGAAAAGCCCCAGAATCAGGCCGAAGAACAGGCCCATCCATAGGCCGTACAGCGCGCCACCACCGAGCACTTTCGGCCAGGTCAACCGACCTACCACGCGCTCCACCTGCATCAGGTCAACGCCGACGATGGTGAGGTCGGAAACCGGGAACTCATCGCGATCACTGAGCGAATCAACCGCAGCCTGGGCATCGGCGTAGTTGGTGAAGCTACCCACCGGCCACCCCTCGGGCACCTGCCGCTGAGGCAACCGGGACTTCATGCTCTGTTCCCGGCCGCTCCCCCAACCGCTGTTCGCTTCCCCATTTGCCATCGGTACTTTCACCGTTCCCTTGCAGTTGTTGTCACAGCAATTGGTGACTCAGTTGCTGAAAATATTGCTAAAACTATCGCTAAAAAGCGTTCTATCAAGGACAACGCCTGACAGTTTCCAATTGTTCCACCGTCTGGCCCACCACCCATTCCACCGCCACCGCGCTTGTCGGAAGGGTTGGGCGCTGTGACCGTCGTAAAGCGGAAAACTGCTGATTTTGTCAGTAGTTCTTTGTCTTACGGGGTCTCACGATAAGATTCACTACATAATGTCTACGATTACTGAAGCTGAAGTTCGCACCGCCCTGGCGCAGGTCGAAGATCCTGAGGTACGTCGCCCGATTACCGAGATTGGCATGGTCAAATCCATCTCGATCGCGGACAGCAACGACGTGGCCGTGGAGATTTACCTCACCATCGCCGGTTGCCCCATGAAAAACACCATCATCGAGCGCACCGAAGATGCGCTCAACGGTATCGAGGGCGTTGGCAACGTCACCGTCACCACCGATGTGATGAATGACGAGCAGCGCCGCGAGTTCCGCAACGCCGTCCGAGGCACCGCCTCCGAGCCGGTGATCCCATTCGCCCAGCCGGACTCCCGCACCCGCGTGTTCGCCGTCGCCTCCGGTAAGGGTGGCGTCGGTAAGTCCTCTGTGACCGTGAACCTCGCCGCCGCGCTGGCCGCGAAGGGCCTGTCTGTCGGTGTCCTCGATGCCGACGTCTACGGGCACTCCATCCCGCACATGATGGGTTCTGAGGAAAAGCCGCACCAGGTCGACGACATGATTATGCCTCCACAGGCGCACGGCGTGTCACTGATTTCTATCGGACACTTCGTCGACGACAACGCACCGGTTGTCTGGCGTGGACCAATGCTGCACCGCGCTATCCAGCAGTTCCTCGCGGACGTGTTCTGGGGCGACTTGGACGTCTTGCTTTTCGACCTGCCCCCGGGAACCGGCGACATCGCCATCTCCGTGGCGCAGCTCGTGCCGAACGCTGAGCTACTGATTGTTACTACCCCGCAGATGGCCGCCGCCGAAGTTGCCGAGCGTGCCGGCACCATCTCGCTGCAGACCCGCCAGCGGATCGCCGGTGTCATTGAGAACATGAGCTGGATGGAAATGCCCGACGGCTCCAAGATGGAAGTCTTCGGCACAGGCGGCGGCGAGACCGTTGCCCGTCGTCTTACCCAGATCACCGGAGGAAAGGTCGAGCTGCTCGGCCAGGTGCCACTGGACACCGAACTCCGCGAGGGTGGCGACAAGGGCACCCCGATTGTCCTATCCAAGCCGGATTCGGGCGCGGGCGAGGCCCTGAACGCTATCGCCGACAAGCTGGTTGTTCGTCGCGAGTCGCTCGCAGGCAAGTCGCTAGGCTTGGGCGTGACGCCGAAGTAGTCCTTCGCTTTACGACGATCATAGCGACGCCCCCTCCCCGGTATTTTCAGTGCCGGGAAGGGGGCCTTTGCTCATTGTGGCTGCAGTGTCTGGGGCGTATGTGGTTTGGGTGTTTTCGGCGGTGTAGGTGTCGGGGTTTGCGGGCGGTGCGGGCGGTGTATCCGCCGACGCGGCTGCGTGCACTTACTGACTAGGTTTATGACAGTTTCGTGGCAAAATTTGTGCTCAAAGTGTCATAAACCTAATCAGTAACTTGCGGTCGGGAACGGTTTGCCACCTCTATAGGTTGTCGTCGTCGACCCAGGCCTGCACCCCACGGGGCTGCTGAGGTGTTTGCTGTGCCTGCTGTTGGCGGGCCTGGGCAACTGGATCCTGCCACGTTCCTGGCTGCTGGGCGGGCTGCTGAGCCGACTGCGGGACCGGCTGCTGCGACGGAGCCGGTTGCACTGGCTGGCTCTTGTTGGATTGCTGGTACTGCTGGCCTGCGGCACCAGTTGCTCCAGCCGCACCAGCTACTCCAGAGGATCCACCGGCTCCTGCAGCTCCGGTTGCACCAGTTCCGCCGCCACCCGCTGCGGGCTTACCGGAGAGCATGTCCAGGTAGGTGTCATCGCCGTCGAAAAGCGTCCTGGTGATGGCGGTCTTCGGGTTGAGACGACGGAGATCGTTGAGCTCCTGCAGCGGCTTGCGAAGATCGTCGAAGTCTTCACCGAACTCATCCGAGAGGTTATCGCGTGCGTCATTGATTGCGGTGCGCGCAGCCAGAAGCAATGCGCGGATGTCCTCAATTACCTTCGGCAACCGCTCAGGTCCGATGAGAATTAGTCCGAGGATAAAGAGGACGAGAATCTCGCCCCAGCCAACATTAGAAAACACGTTATACCACCTTAGTTACAGTGCACCTCGCATGCAGCATTGCGCGACCAAATCCGCCAAATCCGCAGAAACCAGCCAACCCCAGGCACGTCCAAGCAAAACCAGCGCCACCCTACTCCGGCGTGATCTTCGCCTCCAGCTCGGCTCCGTGGCGAACGATCTTCAATACCGCCTCATTACCAGCGCCAACAGTCCACAGCGCCACCGTGAGCTCATCTGCGGACGATACCGCGCGGTCCCCCACAGCCGTAATCACGTCGCCTTCCCGCAGGCCTTCCCGATCAGCGACACCTCCCGGCAGGATGCTGGCAATCTCGGCACCAGTCAGTGCGCCATTGGAAACCGTGCGCGCTGTCACGCCGATCCCCGGATGAACCGGCTTCTCACCGGCAATGAGCTGCTCAGCGATGGCAACGGCTGAATTGATCGGGATCGCAAAGCCCAACCCCTGTGAGCCACCCGAGCTACTGAAAATCACTGTATTAATACCAATAATGGCACCGCGGATATCCACCAGTGGACCACCCGAGTTACCCGGGTTGATGGAGGCATCGGTCTGAATCGCATCGGCGTAGCCATCCGTATCAGTCCCCTCAGCAGCCAGGCGCACCGGCCGATTAAGTGCCGAGACAATGCCCGAAGTCACCGTTCCGCCCAGCCCCTGCGGCGACCCCATCGCAATCACCGTGTCACCGACCGCAACCGCATCGGAATCACCAAGCTGCGCCACGGTCAGCCCCGCAACGTCTTCGACCTTAATTACGGCGAGGTCGGTCTTCGGGTCGCGGCCAATGATCTTGGCCGGCACCTCTTTCAGCTTGCCACCGTCCCAAAACGTTACCGAGACCTGCATATCCTGCCGGTCCGCCACTGCCGAAACGACATGGTTATTCGTCAAAATATGACCGTCACCATCAATGACAAACCCTGAGCCCACGCCCGAAACCTCACCGGCACTGACCGCAATCGACACCACCGCGGGACGAAGAGTCTCCGCCACCTTGCCGATTTCGGTCAAATCGCCGTTGCCCGGTCGCCCCTCGACCTGTTGCAACTCCACACGCTGGTAGTCCGAGCGGAAAGTCTTGCCAGCCCAACCGCCGACAAAGCCACCAACACCGCCAATCAACAGCACCACGGCCGACGACGCCGCAATCACACGCCACGGCACCTCACGGCCAAAAATCACTTCCCGCGCGCTGACGCGGGGGGCCATCTTCGGGCGAGGTTTCTTCTTCGCTTCGGGTTTGCGGGCTGGACGCCCCGTCGTCATGCGTGACGACGAATCCTGCCACGGCGAATACTCTCTAGTAGTGGCGCTGGTGTCGTCGTCAAGCTTATGCCCTGGCGCACGCTGTAACCCGCCAGTTGCGGCGGCACGATCGGCGTCCGGGGCAAACGCGGAATCATCGAAATCGCGATGTTTGCCCACTAGTGACTACCACCTTTACGAAAACCGCGAACGATCTGCTCCAACGCAGCGCTCAGCGACTCCGGCGGACGGTGCGCGAGATGCCGCGCCGACCTATGGGGCTCTGAGTCCTCGCAGCTGCCTGCGAAATCAGCAATACGAGCGCGCAGCTCAGCTGGAATGTGCAAGGCCGCGCTATCACGCAGACGCTTGGCTGCCTGCCGCTGCTTCGCGACCTCCCGGCGACATTCCGGGCATGCCATCAGATGCGCCTGCGCACGTCGCTCAGCTACGACCGACAACTCGCCGTCAACAAAAGCGGCAATTGCCTCGGTGCCGAGATGCTCCGTTGACAAAAAACGCTTGTCATCGCCCTGCTGAATCACAGACTGCAGCACCTCCAGAAATCGCACCTATTAACTAGCCCCACAATAGCCGCTCCCACGGATTGAGTGCGGGAAAACTAGCCTGCGGTGACCGACTCCGGCAGCTCCTGCCGTTCCTTCTCCAGACGCTCCAACGTCGCCCGCAAGCTGGAACGTGCCCGGTGAATGCGCGAACGCACGGTGCCCATCTTGAGCCCAAGGGTGTTAGCAATTTCCTCGTAGGTCAGCCCCACCACATCACAGAGGACAACCACCGCGCGATAGTCCGGCTGCAGCTCAGCCAGCGCGATTTCCAAATCCGGATCGAGCATCGCGTCATCGACGGCCTGCTCCGGCGTCTTCAGCGTGCCCGGGACGCGGTCGTAGTTCTCCGGCAACGCCTCCATCCGGATCACCTGCCGATGCCGGACCATATCCAAAAACAGGTTAGTTGTAATCCGATGCAGCCAGCCTTCAAAAGTGCCGGGACGGTATGACTTCAGCGAGCGGAACACACGCATGAATGTCTCCTGCGTCAGGTCTTCCGCGTCCTGTTGGTTACCAGTCAACCGATATGCGAGCCCGTAAACACTATCCGCGTGGGCTTGGACAAGTTCCGACCACGACGGCATCTCTCCCACACCTGCGTCAAAAGCTGCGGTGCCGGACAGTTGCTCAGTTGCGTCAGCGGACGGGGCGTCCTCGCGGCTGGCGCCTGCGCTGACTCGTTCGGACTTGACTCGTTCGGGCATGAGGTTCAGTGTTCCTTACCAACCTTAGGTTTGTAGTGACCTTACCCTGAAAATAGTTTGAGAGTCCAGACAAATTTGAGGCTTGTTTACCCGCCTAGTCCGGCACGGACCGGCGCGCCCCGCTGCCCTGCACGGAGTTTTTTCCTACGCTATAGAGCGTGTCCGAAACGAGTTCTTCTGCTACCCCGCTATCCGCACGTGACGCTATTGCACAGCACGTCAACAACACGACCGTAGTCTCCGAGGCCTTTGAAAGCGCCCGAGAGAGCGCTCGCGAATACGGAGTTGCCGTCCCCGATACGATGACCGGCGCCGCCTTGACCTCGCTCATGGCCCTGACCAGTGCCCGCCGCGACGGTCACCCCGCCGCTGTCATCGCATCGCCTGCAGCAGGCGTAGTCGGTTTGCACCTGGTCGCCGGTCTCGGCGATGACGGCGTTCTCACCTGCATCGACCCTGAGCTCGAGCACCAGTCTCTGGCAAAGTCCGCTTTCCGAGCCGCAGGCATCCGCCCCAACCGACAGCGCTTCCTGCCCTCGCAGCCACTGGAGGTCATGGATCGCCTGGCAGCCGACTCCTACGACTTGGTCTACTTGGACGTCGCCCCGGCAATCCTCCGCGCCGCCCAGGAAAAGGCCTGGCCGCTGCTTCGCTCCGGTGGCGCGCTCGTCCTGACCGGCGCGCTCCTCGACGGCACTGTTGCTGACTCGTCACGCACTGACCGTGACACCGTCGCTGCCCGCGAAGCCGACGAATACATGCTCCAGCTTGACGACGCTTACGTGATGCGGCTCCCCCTAGCAGCCGGAACCACTGTGCTGGTGAAGAAGTAGTTTTCTGCTGGTGGCCGACTGGCAGGCGGCGGCGGGCCGAGCCGAGTTACTGACTGCGTTTATGACAAAAATGGCCCGGAAAATGGCCTAAAAGTGTCATACACTCGCACAGTTTCACATTTGCAGCCCGTACCCCCACGTGCAGCCCACATTTTTGGGGTTGCCGGTTTTGGAGCTAGGTAGCAAAAGGGTTAAAAGAAAGAAGGCACGTACCCCACGGTACGTGCCTTCTTGCAGCCTGAGCCGGCTTTGACAGGCTAGATAACCTTGCCCTTACCGACGGCCACAACGCCACCAGCGCTGACCTTGAAGCGCCCTGCGTCCTTCTCCGGATCGACACCAATGATGGCGCCGTCGGAGACAACAACGTTCTTATCCAAGATCGCGTGACGAACCACTGCTCCGCGGCCGACGCGCACACCTGGGAAGAGAACCGAGCCCTCCACCGTCGCGCCATCCTCGACCACGACGTTGGTGCTAATCACCGAGTTGCGAACTGTGCCACCAGAGACAATCGAACCGGCACCCACCATGGAAGCCTGAGCAATACCACCCTGGACGAACTTCGCCGGAGGCAGGTTCTCCTCCGAGAAGGTGTGGATTGGCCACTTCTTGTTGTAGAGGTTAAACACCGGGTGGACGGAAATCAGGTCCATATTGGCCTCGTAGAAGGCATCGATGGTACCGACGTCACGCCAGTAGCCCTTATCACGTTCGGTCTCACCCGGAACGTAGCTGTCCTTGAAGTCCCAGACGAAGGCCTCGCCCTCCTCTACCAACATCGGAATGATGTCTCCGCCCATGTCATGGTCGGAGTTTTCATCTTCCGAGTCACGCTTAATTGCGTCGATAAGCGCGGAGGTAGTGAAGATGTAGTTACCCATCGACGCGAACGTCGAGTCCGGGTCATCCGGGGTGCCAGGCGGATCAGCCGGCTTCTCCAGGAACTCGGTGATTCGGTTGTTGTCATCCGCATCGATGACACCGAATGCGCTGGCCTCGGAGCGTGGGACACGGATACCAGCAACGGTAACGCCAGCGCCAGACTCGATGTGGGCCTCCAGCATCTGCTGCGGGTCCATACGGTAGACGTGGTCGGCACCGAAGACGATGACGTACTCCGGATCCTCGTCATAAACCAAATTCAGCGACTGCAGAATCGCGTCAGCCGAACCGGTGAACCAGCGCTTACCCAGACGCTGCTGAGCCGGCACCGGAGTGACGTACTGGCCGGTGATGCCGGACAGCTGCCACGCCTGCGAAATGTGACGGTCGAGCGAGTGGGACTTGTACTGGGTCAGCACACAGATCTTCAGGAAACCTGCGTTGACCAAGTTCGACAGCACGAAGTCGATAAGCCGATAGCTGCCGCCGAAAGGCACGGCGGGCTTAGCGCGGTCTTCCGTCAGCGGGAAGAGACGCTTGCCTTCGCCACCGGCAAGGACAATGGACAAAACATGTGGTTGACTCCTCACACCAACCAACCTATATGCGATTTACGTTCCTCGCTGCCAGTCTCCCCTCCTCACTACCCACACCCAGACATATCAAGCGACGGAAATTGTCAAATCTGGCTACGCTGGAACTATGCGTGTTGCCATGATGACCAAGGAATACCCTCCGGAGATTTACGGCGGAGCAGGTGTTCACGTAACTGAACTGACTCGTTTCATGCGCGGCCTCGACGGCGTTGACGTCGATGTGCACTGCATGGGTGCTCCTCGCGATGAGGCGGATGTATATGTCCACGGCGTTGACCCGGAGCTGAAGGATGCCAACGCCTCGATTAAAACGCTGTCCACGGGTTTGCGCATGGCTGATGCCGCTGCGGCAACCGACATTGATGTCGTCCACTCTCACACCTGGTACTCAGGCCTGGGTGGCCATCTCACCGGTCTGCTCAAGGGCATTCCACACGTGGCTACCGCGCACTCGTTGGAGCCGCACCGCCCGTGGAAGCGCGAGCAGCTCGGCGGCGGTTACGACGTTTCCAGCTGGTCCGAGCGCAATGCTATGGAGTACGCAGACGCTGTCATTGCTGTCTCTGCGCGCATGAAGGACGCCATCTTGGACGCCTACCCGCGTATCTCCCCCGACAAGGTCCACATCGTTCTGAACGGCATCGACACTGAGCTGTGGCACCCGCGTCCGACGTGGGAAGAGTCCAAGGAGCAGAACGGCTGGTCCGTCCTGGAAGAGCTCGGCGTTGACCCGTCTCGTCCGATGGTTGCGTTCGTCGGCCGCATCACCCGTCAGAAGGGTGTCGCTCACCTGGTCAAGGCCGCATCGCTTTTCGACGACGGTGTGCAACTTGTACTGTGCGCCGGCGCGCCGGACACCCCGGAAATCGCTAAGGAGACCGAGCAGCTCGTTCACGACCTGCAGGAAAAGCGCGACGGCATTTTCTGGGTGAAGGACATGCTACCGAAGGAAAAGATTCAGGAAATCCTGACGGCTGCAGATTCCTTCGTCTGCCCGTCTATCTACGAGCCGCTGGGCATCGTCAACCTCGAGGCTATGGCCTGCGGCACCGCCGTTGTCGCCTCTGATGTCGGCGGTATTCCGGAGGTTGTCGTCGACGGTGAAACCGGCACTCTGGTTCACTACGACGAGTCCGATCCGGAGGGCTTCGAACGCGACATTGCTGCCGCTGTCAACAACATGGTCGCCGACCGTGACCACGCTGCCAAGGTTGGCCAGGCGGGTAAGAAGCGCGCTGAGGATGTGTTTAGCTGGGAGAACATCGCCGAGCAGACCGTCGAAGTCTATAAGTCTTTGATGTAACAGGCTGTCTGCGAGACGCCACGGCTGTGCAGTGGACGGTGTGTCCTCATAAGGCCCATCGCTTCCAAAGAGGAAGCGGTGGGCCTTTTAGCCTTTTTGCTAACCCCATTCAGGACGTTTATTTATGCGTTTGCCCACTTTTCTGAACCTAATTTGAGTTTTGGATGAATTTATCATTACTGGTCAATAGCATATTGAGTATGAGATTCACTAAGAAGGTGGCAGCAGTTGGTGCCGCCATTGCCATAGCGCTAGCGGGGGCAGTACCGCATCAGGCGCTCGCGACAGAAGTAGCACCATCCCCTAGTATCGCTACCATCACCGAGCGTGGTCCCCTGGGACAGTCCGGTCGCTGGTTTACCGACGGTGATGGCCGAGCTTTCCTCACTCAGGGGTCGAACATCGTCTACAAGCACAATCCCTACACCCCCGAGGCCGGAGGCTTTAACGAGGACGACGCCGACTGGCTCGTGCAGCAGGGCTTCGACTCCATGCGAGTCGGCATTATCTGGAAAGCAGTAGAGCCAGAGCCCGGCGTCTACAACGACGAATACCTGGATTCCATTGCCCGCACCATCTCTATGCTCACTGAGCGTGGAATCGCGGTCTTGGTCGATGCCCACCAGGACATGTACAACGAAAAGTTCGAGGGCGAATTTGCCCCGGATTGGGCTGTCATTGACGACGGCGTTCCCAGCCTTCTGAAGGTTGGCTTCCCAACTAACCAGGCCCTCAATATCGGCCTCATTAGGGCATACGACAACTTCCTAAATAACCGCGAAGGACCGGGTGGCGTTGGGCTGCAGGAGCGTTACGCTGCCATGTGGGGTCATGTCGCAGAACGTCTCGGTGACATGCCGGGCCTGATGGGCTACGACATCATAAATGAACCGTGGCCAGGTTCGGCGTACCCACTGTGCTACCTGGCTCTGGGCGACTGCGGTCCAGCTAAGGCAAAGCTCGATGAACTGCACCAGAAGGCTGCCGATCAGATTGTCGCCAAGGACCGGGACGCTATTGTCCACTACGAGCCCTACTCCATGTGGAACACCGGATTGAATACCGATCCGGCCGCCCCGCAGGTTCCTGATACCGCTGGCACGGCCCTCAGCTGGCATGTCTACTGCACCACGAACGCCCTGTTCAACACCTACACGGGCTGCGACTTCTTCGATGGCCGTGTCTTCGACAATGCGGAAATCGTCTCATCCGGTAACGGCTCGGCCACACTGCTTTCCGAGTTCGGCGCCACCGACGATGCCGATACCCTCAATGGCGTAATTTCGCTTGCCCGCCGCCACATGGTCGGCTGGCAGTACTGGTCCTACTGCGGATGCAACGACCCGACGACGCAGAACCAGAAGGAACAGGGCATGGTCTTCGACCCGACTGTTCCAGGACCTGTAGGTGCCGATGCCTTCAACCGCGACAAGATGACCATCCTCGCCGCTCCACACCTGCGGGCAGTCGCGGGCACCCCGCAGGCTACTGACTGGAACGCAGACACCCGGGTCTACGAGGCCAGCTGGAACAATAGCCGCGTCGATGGCACCGGAGTTTTCGCACCTGGTTCCACCAGCGAGCTCGTTGTGCCCTCGATCAACTTCCCGAATGGGTTCACAGTGAATGTCGAAGGCGGTCACGCCACTGTCGCTGCCGATGGCCAGACCGTTCATATCGTCTCCACTGCTGACCAAGTGACAGTCACCATCCAGCCGAAGTAAAACCAACCGCTCGATTCACCAAATCGCGCCCTGTGGATTTTTCCGCAGGGCGTTTTTCTTGCCACGATTTCCTTCCCCACAAGCCGATCGGACATCCAACCGACCACCCGCCCCAGCTTGGGCTACAAATATCGCGAATATAATGGCTTCCATGACCACTCACGAGAATTTTCCAACGGTCCGACACACAATTTTCCAAAACTCACTGATGTCCGCACTGCTCGATGGCATCTACGACGGCGAGATGACCATTGGCGAAATCCTTGGTCATGGAAACTTCGGCATCGGTACCTTCGACGGCCTCGATGGCGAAATGGTAATCCTCGACGGGGTCTGCTGGCAGGTGCGTCACGACGGCTCCGCGACCCGGGCCACCATGGATCAGCGCAGCCCCTACACGGTGGTAACCAATTTCGTTCCCCACACGGTGATGGATGCGCCGGAAAACCTGACTCGCAAGGAAATTAGCCCCATCATCGATTCCCTGGTGCCGAGCCAAAACTTTATGTACGCACTGCGGATTACCGGCGAATTTGAGTGGGTGAAGACTCGAACCGTCGTAAAGCAGGAAAAGCCGTACCAGAAGATGGTTGATGCGACGGAAGAAGACGCCTCGGTTGATTTTGAGAACCTGCGGGGCACGATTGCGGGCTTCCGCACGCCGGTCTATGAGAAGGGAATTTCGGTGCCCGGCTGTCACGTGCACTTCCTCGCGGAAGGCGGCACCGGCGGCGGGCATGTGCTGGACTTTAAGCTGCGCTCGGGCACTATCGAGTTGTGCCCGGGCACCGACCTGCAACTTCGCCTTCCGCTAACGGCGGAATTCTCGGATGCTGATCTGGATCCGGATGACCTGGATGAACAGATTCACAAAACCGAGGTCAAGGAGTAGGCGCTAGTCGCCCGGGCGCCCCAGACGGGTGACATAGGCACGGGCGGTGACCTGCATCTCTGCAGGTAGCGCTGCAATACGTTCCTGCAGCACCTCTGGGTGGATATGGCGTGCCGACGGGCTCATACCGATCTGAGCGGCAATTGCACTCTGGTTGAGGTTCATACCGAACTCCACCAGCTCCGGGTCACCAACAGGCACGAGGTGCCCCTCTGCCTGGGAAATCATGCGCTCAACCTTGCCGCGCTCGACATCGATGATGCCCAGCGGCTCACGAAGCTCGCCCAGGTGACCAGTAGTGGCAGTCAGAACCACGACCTGGCCGCCCGGCTTGAGCACGCGAGCGAACTCCTCCGCGTTGCGAGGTGCGAAGACAACCGTAAGCGCATCGATGGAGCCATCACGCAGCGGCAACCGTGCCCACGCATCGGCCACGACCGCACCGAGCCGCGGGTGGCTCTTGGCCAGATGCTTGGCGGCCGGCACAGACACATCAATGCCTACGCCACGAGAATTGGGAATGCTGTCCAGCGTGTGTGCGAGGTAGTAACCAGTGCCCGCACCGACTTCGCAGATGACTGGGCTGGCGGCCTCGGACACATTGGCGTCGTCAAGCACGTCCTGGACGTTACCTGTAACTGCCTCAACGAATGGAGCATAGTGGCCACCAGAGAGGAACTCCTCTCGAGCGGTAATCATCTTGGCGTCATCGCCGGTGTAGCGCAGACCAGCCCCACCGGCGAGCGTAACGTAACCCTGGCGGGCGACATCATAGCTATGTCCGGATTCGGACTTCAGAGTCATTCGTTCGGCATCACCAAACTTCAAATCAGTGCCATCGATGGGGTCAGCAAGCACATCAATGATGTCAGCTAGCACGTCGGTCACTCCTCAAACTGAGCTAGAAAAATAATTTTCACTATCTTAGCCCGTGTCGAGCTCAGCCAAGTAACTCCAATGCGAGTTACTGACTGCGTTTATGACAAAAATGGTCCGAAAGACGGCTTCAAAGTGTCATAAACTCGCACAGTTTCACATGTGCAGCCCGTACTTTTTGTTTATAAACCCGCATTCGAGCCGTTATCACCTGAAAAAAGAAAAGGCGACCTACACCACTTGTGTAGGTCGCCCCTGGGGCAAAACCGGACAAGCCCGGCCGCTACCCCGCTACCCGGGTATCCACTACTCCACTACTGCTACGAGCTCTGCGCCGAGCTCCTTGGCCTCCTCTGGGGAGAGTTCCACCACCAGGCGCCCACCACCATCTGCGGGGACGCGCATCACAATCTTCTTGCCCTCTTTAACTGCCTCCAGCGGACCATCACCGGTACGCGGCTTCATTGCTGCCATGTGAACTCCTTCGTTCTAAGACAATGTCGATGCAGGAGACGACCAGCTACCCCAGCTCAGCTGTGGTAGCCGGGAGATTGACAATCCGGTTCAAGACCTCGGTCTAAGACCCCGGTTCAAGATTCCGGTTTAGAATCCCTGTCGGCATTTTCGACTACTTCTCTTCATCATAATCCTTTATTTCACGCAGCGGCATGGGTGAAGCGCCTCAAACTACGCCCCTTACACCAGCCCACGCACCGGATGCAGTGGTGCAAAATCACCGAAAATAGCCAGAGTCATGCGACAGACATCAAGGGTTTCGGACACCTGATGCGAACGGAACACCGCAACGCCGGCAGCTGCCGCATGGGCAGTCGCGGCCAAGGTGCCGGGCACACGTTGCTCGACCGGGCGGTCCAGAGTCTCACCGACGAAGTCCTTATTCGACAGCGCCATAAGCACCGGCCAGCCTGTATCCACGAGCTCATTGCAGCGCCGCAGAAGTTCGAGGCCGTGGTAGGTGTTCTTGCCAAAGTCGTGGGTGGGATCGATGAGGATGCGGTCCTCCGGCACGCCAGCGTCCACTGCCCTCTGGGCGAGTTTGCCGGTTTCTGAGATGACATCGTCCACGATGTCGTCGTAACGCACGCGAATCGGATTGGTGCGTGGCAGAGCCCCACCGGTGTGCGAGCAGACGTAACCCATCCCGTGGGAACCCGCGACTTCCAGCAGCTCCGGGTCATGGCCCGCCCAAGTGTCGTTAATGAGGTTGGCGCCAGCGTTGATGGCGGCCTCTCCGACTTCTGCGCGCCAGGTGTCGACGCTGATGTGCAGGTCAGGATAGCGCTCGCGAACCTTCGCGATGGTCGGCACCACGCGCTCGATTTCCTCGGCAACAGTTACTTCTGCACCGATACCGGCCTTGACGCCGCCGATGTCGACAATGCCCGCGCCTGCCGCAACAACTTCGTCGACGCGAGCAAGCGCAGCCTCCTCCGCAGCCGTCTCGCCACGGTCATAGAAGGAATCCGGGGTGCGATTGACGATGGCCATCACCGTCGGCACCGCGGAGTCCTGATAAAAGCTCCGCACAGCGTCCTACCTTTCGCTGAAACGACGGACTCGGCGGAGCTTTTCGCGAACGTCAGAGGTCTGCTTACAGTCTTCCATCAGCTTTTCGTGCGCGGCCTCGATGTACTCGACAGCTTCTTCAATGGAGTCGGTGACCAGGAAAAGGTCCATATCAGTCGGAGAAATTAGCTCCATGGCCACTAGTTTCTCACGCATCCAATCAACCAGCCCCGACCAGAACTCAGTGCCGAGCAGCACGATTGGGTGATTTTCCACCTTCTCGGTCTGCACCATCACCAGTGACTCAAAAAGTTCATCGAGCGTGCCGAAACCACCCGGCAGGCAAATAAACGCCTGCGAGTACTTCAGGAACATGGTCTTACGCACGAAGAAGTAGCGGAAGTTCATGCCCAGGTCGACCCAGTCGTTCAAGTGCTGCTCGTGCGGCAGCTCAATGCCCAACCCAATGGACAGGCCGTCGGCGTCGTAGCAGCCGCGGTTGGCGGCTTCCATGATGCCCGGGCCGCCACCAGTGATGGTCGCGTAACCCGCCTCCGCCAGCGCCTTGCCCAGGTCGAAGCCCCACTGGTAGTAAGGGCTGTCCTCTGGCAGACGTGCCGAACCATATACCGTCACCGCCGGCGGGATTTCCGCCAACGCACCAAAGCCGTCAACGAACTCCGACTGAATGCGCAGCACACGCCAGGTATCGTTGTGCAGCCAATCCGTGTTCGGATTGTGTGACAACAGCCTGCGGTCGGTCGTAGACGCCTGCGGTTCGCCTGCCTGTCGGATCGCGATTGGGCCGCGGAGTGCACGGCGCTTAGCTGGGGACGGAGTACGTACAGGTTTCATAACCTCACAATGTATGCCAGCAATGACATACGCGCACCCGCTCGGCGAGGGCGGGGTGTGATTCTAGGCTCACTCAGCCACCGGCGCGGTGGTCAAATACCGCCGCAAATCCTCCCACAGTGCCGCTATGCACTCGACCGGAATCTGCTCATCCTTCTTGTGGCAGTACGCCGGGTCACCCGGGCCAAAGTTCACCGCAGGAATGCCGAGCGCCGAAAAACGCGCCACATCGGTCCACCCAAACTTGGGCTTTACGACGTCGCCTGCGACCGCAACCAACTCCTTCGCAGCAGCCGCATGCAGTCCAGGCAGCGCCCCAGGGCTCACATCCTCGACATCGACAGTGAGGTCCTCGGCCGCGAACTCGTCGAGCCCCAGCACCTCGCGGAAGTGTGCCATAGCCTCATCGGCGCTGCGGTTGGGCGCGAATCGGAAGTTGACTCGCAGCACCGCCTCGTCGGGAAGCGTATTGGTAGCAACCCCGGCTTCCAGCCAGACGACGTTGAGCCCTTCGCGGTAGGCCAAGCCATCGATGTCCACAGTCTGCGGTTCATAGGCGGCAATGCGTGACAGCACCGGCGCTAACTTGTGCACGGCATTGTCGCCGAGCCACGCCCGAGCCGAGTGCGCACGTGTGCCGTGAGCGGTCAAACGCAGGCGAATAGAGCCCTGACAACCGGCTTCGATGACATTGCCGCTGGGCTCGCCCAGCAGAGCGACATCGCCAGTCAGAAGCTCCGGATGCGACTCACTCAAGTGCCGCAACCCGTTGAACTCCGCGGCGATTTCTTCGCATTCGTACATGATGAGCGTCAGGTCGCGCTGCAGCTCCTGGTTTGCCGCTAGCGTCGCAAAAGCATGCAGATAGACCGCGTCCCCGCTTTTCATATCCACAGTTCCGCAGCCAAAGAGCGTGTCTCTCCCCTGCGCGTCTACCCCACGCGTCGAAGGCACATTGCCCGCAGTCGGCACCGTATCCAGGTGCCCTGCCAAAATCACGCGCTGCGGCAACCCGCGATGAGTCCGCGCAATCACGTTGTTATCGATGCGCAGGACCTCAATCGACTTATCTGCCTGCGCTACCTCACGCAATGCCACCTCGACGGCATCCGCAATCGCGGTCTCATTGTGGGACACCGATTCGATGTCAACCAGTGCCGCCGTGAGGTCGACAGGATCTTGGAGCAGATTTAACTTCGATTTCACATCAATTAAGCGTACAAACCATTGTGCGCCAGCGAAACCAGAATTTTGTGATGAATATGCGCCGCACGACCATTGATCGCATCCCCATTGGCAGGCGCGCCACCGCCGAGGAACAGCGCCAGCTCATGCGGTTCGGCGGAGGTCACACCAACTCTCCCCTCCGCCGGACGCTTAAGCCCATCAGCCACCTCAAAGACCAGGGTTTTCGCTCCTTCCGGGAGAGTTTGGGCAATGATTTCCTCCGGAGTTTCGCTTGCCGACGACCCCAGCGCCCGCTCCTCCCCCGCAGAATCGGTCACCTCTCCGTTGCCGCTTTCTTCCTCGACAACGCCCGCGCCGGGTCCATAGACCACAGCCACACGGGAGCCATAGACCGCAATCACCGGACGCAGCTCATTCGTGCTGACAATCACTGTAGAACCGGCCAACGGCTTGCAGACGGCCGCGACAATCTTGGCCGTTGCATGTGGCAGCTGCACTGGAGTGGGATCGATGTCTCGTCGATAAGCAGGACGAAGCGTTTCGGCGACATCGCCCAGCTCATCGCGCTCCCACATCGGCAGCGCGTCGATGCGTGCCTGCTGATCGCGGTTCTTGCGCTCCAGCAGAAGACGGGCGATCATGCCACCACCGAGCCCCACTGCGATGGCAACTGCGATAACCAGCACAAGACGGTTCGGCGCGATGAGCGCAACCACTGCGGCAATCACCACACCGACTGCGCCAATTGGCATTGCTCGCGGCGGCAAAACGAAACCAAAGAAGCTGGCTACGGCGAGAATCCAAGCACTCAGCAGTGCGAATCCGACATAGAAGACCACCGGCAGGGCCAGGACGAAGCCGAGTCCGAGCACACTGACAGCAATGATGAGGCTAACTAAGAACCACTGCTTCATTTTCTGTGTGCTTTCAAGGCCAGCTAGGGGCATAGTTCATCCTTCCGCGAAGATTCCTCTAAGGGATACTAATATTAAGAATCATGATTACATCTGGTGCTGTCGCTACGGGAATCGCCAACATCGCAATGGACGGTACAGTTCTCGATACTTGGTTTCCCGCACCTCAGTTAAGCGATGAGGTCGTAAAATCGAGCACTCACCGGCTCGGCGCTGCTGATTTGACCCCACAGCTGCTTCGTCAGGTGATTTTGGACGAGGATCGCCGAGTGGAGCAGGTGGCAGTGCGCACGTCCATTGAGGATTTGTCCAAGCCGGCTGTCGACCCGCACGATGCCTACCTGCGCCTGCATTTGCTCTCCCACCGCCTGGTCAAGCCGCACCAGCTAAACACCAAGGGGCTCTACGAGCTGCTCCACGTCGTGGCGTGGACCAACAAGGGGCCATGCCTGCCGGACAACTTCGAGCAACTGCGTACCCACTTGCGCGTCCGCGGCCTGATTCACGTCTACGCCATCGACCGTATGCCGCGCATGGTCGACTATGTGCTGCCCGCAGGTGTCCGCATTGCAGAGGCCGAGCGCGTGCGGTTGGGCGCTTATCTGGCACCGGGTACGTCAGTACTGCGCGAGGGATTTGTCTCGCTGAACTCGGGCACTCTGGGCCCATGCAAGATTGAGGGACGTCTATCCTCCGGTGTTGTCATTGGCGCGCACACGAAGGTGGGGCTGTCGGCCTCCATCATTGCCGCTCACGACGATTCCGGTCAGCGTAAGCCGCTCACGGTTGGCGAGCGCTGCCACATCGATATCGCGGCCGGCACCGTCGGCGTCAGCCTCGGTAATGACTGCATTATTGACCGAAGCATCCTCATTGCCCCCGATACGCCCATCGATGTCCCCGCAGAGAACCGCCGTATTCAGGCATGGGAAATCTCCGGCCGCAACAATATGCACTTCTACCATCACCCGGACCACTCGGCGGTGTGCGTCCGCCGCACGGAACGCCCGGGCAATGACGAAGGTGCCGCTACTTTCACTCAGCTTGCCGACGTGCCGGATGAGCTGGCCGGATAACCTACTTTAGGTGTCTTGAAGGCACATTAATGGACCCCGAAACGGTGAATGGGGGTAAACCCGTAATACGGTTATTGCCCCTGTTATCAGCGAGGTAATGTTTGCGACATGACCGAATCGCAAATTACCTCCACCTCCGGCGAGACAACTCAGCTGGGCAAGGGGCTGCAGGTTCGACACCTGACCATGATGGGTCTTGGCTCCGCAATCGGTGCCGGTCTTTTCCTTGGTACGGGCGTCGGCATTAAGGCAGCTGGCCCGGGTGTTCTCATTTCCTACGTCATCGCTGGCTTCATTGTCGTCCTCGTCATGCAGATGCTCGGCGAGATGGCCGCTGCCCGCCCGACACCGGGTAGCTTCTCCACCTATGCTGAGATGGCCTTTGGTTCTTCGGCTGGCTTTGTCCTCGGTTGGCTCTACTGGTTCATGCTCATCATGGTGCTCGGTGCTGAAATCACCGGCGCCGGTGCCATCATGGGTGCGTGGTTCGGTATTCCGGGCTGGATTCCAGGCCTGATTTGTGTTGTCTTCTTCGCTGTAGTGAATTTGGCGAATGTGCGCGGTTTCGGCGAGTTTGAGTTCTGGTTCGCGTTCATCAAGGTCGCGGTGATTATCGCGTTCTTGGTTATTGGCGTCCTTCTTTTCTTCGGTCTGCTGCCAGGTACCAGCTTCGTCGGTACGACGCATATTGCCGAATCCGGATTCCTCCCGAATGGCGTTTCCGGCATTGCCGCTGGTCTGTTGGCTGTGGCCTTCGCCTTCGGCGGTATCGAGATTGTCACGATTGCCGCTGCTGAGGCCGAGGATCCGCAGCGCTCCATCGCTGCTGCTGTCCGCTCGGTAATCTTCCGCATCTCTGTGTTCTACCTGGGCTGCGTGACCGTCATCATCCTGCTGTTGCCGTACTCCCAGATCGACGGCGCTGACTCCGCAGCTGAGTCGCCGTTCACCCAGGTTCTAAAGCAGGCGAACATTCCAGGTGCGGTTGGCTTCATGGAGGCCATTATCGTTCTGGCGCTGCTGTCCGCATTCAACGCTCAGATTTACGCCACCTCTCGCCTGGTCTACTCGATGTCCACCCGCGGTGAGGCACCGCGCTTCTTCGCCCACACCAATGAGCACGCAGTTCCAAACCGTGCGGTCATCATGTCGATGGTCTTCGCCTTCGTCTCTGTTGGCCTGCAGGTTGTCTTCGACGGCTCGAGTGTCCTGGTCTTCCTGCTGAACGCTGTCGGCGGCTGCTTGCTGGTGATCTGGCTGGTCATTGCCCTGTCCGAGATTAAGCTGCGCCCGCAGATGGAGGCCAACAACGAGCTTTCCGTTCGCATGTGGGCCTACCCGGCACTGTCCTGGGTAGCGGTCATCCTGATCCTGGGCCTCGCTGTTGGCATGCTCACCGATTCTGGTGCTCGCCAGCAGGTTATCGCCGTAGTGTGTGTCACTGCGTTCCTTGCGGTGCTCGCTGCACTGACTAAGAAGAGCCGCACCGCGGCTCGCGAGGCCTTCGAGTCCAGCGATAGCAACTAGCCCATGACAACTAATCGCAGGGCCTAACCACCCTGCTACCCCTATCCGAACACTTCCTTACTACACATTTGCGGAACACTTTTCATAGATAGGGATATGCCGGTAGCCTGTTTTCCATGAAATTTGGAGCACAAGCTACCGGCATTGCCACTTTTAACAACGATACTGTTCTCGACGTCTGGTTCCCCGCCCCCAAGCTCATCGAAGAGGGCACGGCAACCTCCACCACGACCGGAACCATTGACACCGACGCGCTCCCCGAAGATTTCACCTACCTCGCAGACCTGGCCGTAGCCGATGCGGACCGCGGTACCACACGCCGTCTGGTCACAGCTACCATCGCTTCACTCGATGACGCACCAGTCGACACCATCGATGCCTACCTGCGCCTCCATCTGCTCTCCCACCGCCTGGTTGTGCCCAACAGCATCAACCTGGACGGTATCTTCGGCAAGCTCAACAATGTGGCGTGGACCAATTTTGGCCCCTGTGCTGTCGAAGGCTTCGAGGTAACCCGAGCCAAGCTGTCACGCCGCGGGCCTGTCACCGTCTACTCCATCGATAAATTCCCCCGCATGGTCGACTACGTCACTCCCACCGGAGTCCGCATCGGTGACGCTGACCGCGTGCGCCTTGGAGCCCACCTCGCTGAGGGCACCACAGTTATGCACGAGGGCTTCGTCAACTTCAACGCAGGCACGCTTGGACACTCCATGGTGGAAGGCCGTATCTCCCAGGGCGTCATCGTCGACGACGGCTCCGATATCGGCGGTGGAGCGTCCATCATGGGCACATTATCCGGCGGAGGTAAGGAAGTTGTGTCCGTCGGCAAGCGATGCCTACTCGGTGCGAACGCTGGACTCGGCATCTCGCTCGGCGATGACTGCGTACTGGAAGCCGGGCTCTACATCACCGCCGGCACCAAGTGTCACGTTGCCCTGGACGGCGTGAAGAAGACGCTCAAGGCCCGCGAGCTTTCGGGCGGATCGAATATGCTCTTCCGCCGCAATTCACTCTCTGGTGCAGTCGAGGTTGTGCCGTGGGCTGCCGAAAAGGTGAAGCTCAGCGCCGAGCTGCACGCTAACTAACGGTGGTCGGCACGTCTGCCGGGGCCGAAATATTCCGCGTGCTCCGGTAGGCACATCGCTCACCAGTGACGGGGTCGATGAACGCCAATGCGGTCGCCGTCAGGCGCAACTGCGGCGTGTACCTTAGCGCGCTGCCCGCGCTTGCCGACGGCTCCTGCGTCCTAACCTCTCGGCCATACGTGTCCTCACCGAGAATGGGATAGCCTAGCCAGTCCATCGTCGCCCGCAGCTGATGTGTGCGGCCCGTATGGGGCTGTAGCCGCCAGTGCCCTACCTGCATGCGGCTGCCGCAATGCCCGCAACCACAGCCGACTGCATGCAGCGGAATGCTGGCGCTGGTCGCACCACCGCCACGGCTGCTCGCCAGCACATCGCCGATATCCGCCGCTACCGGACCTAGGAAGGTCACTGTTGTGTGTGCGAGCTTGAGCTTGGGATTCTTCGCAGCGGCGCGTGCGGGATCATTGGTCTCCACAACTTTTACTCCGCGCTCTGCCGGGTTGGGGTCGAGCAGGAGTGTGACTTCCCTGCTTTCTCCCGCATGCCAATCATCGGGCATCACGGTGAGGCATTCGTATTCTTTGGTGATTTCCTGGTTTTGGAAAAGCTGCTGGTAGCGCGCACGGGTAGCCGGATTCCGAGAGAGCAACAGGAGCCCGCTGGTCAGCAGGTCCAGGCGGTGAACGGCCACAATCTCCGATTCCCCGAGACTACGTCGCAGGCGCTCCTGCACGGTATTGGCCACGATGCGGCCATTGGGGGTCGCTGGCAGAAAAGGTGGCTTGTCTACGACCAAAAACTCATCAGTGTCGGCCACAATTGCCGGCTCAAAGGGGATGTACTCCTCGCGCTCGTGAGCGGCGGCATCGACTTGCGCTGCCTGACGGTTCTTCTCAAGTCCCCACCAGGCATCGCGATTGCCTGCGGCACGTCCCACGGCACACTCCCCTTTTTATGATTTGGTCTATGCCGATGTCGGCACCGTTTGCAGCATTCGGCCTACTCGGGCCAGCACATCTGGCCGAGCTAGCCGCGAATGCGCGCCGCGGCCACTTCGATATCGTCGAGCGTCGCTGTGAGCCCCACCCGCACGTGCTGTGCACCCTTGGGGCCGTAGAAGCTACCCGGCGCGACCAGGATGCCGCGTTCGGCCAGCCAATCAACCGTCTGCCAGCAGTCTTCCCCGCGAGTAACCCACAGATAGAGCCCGCCCTCGGAGTCATCGACACGAAAACCTGCGGCTACCAGTGCATCCCGCAGAATCTCACGGCGGTCACTGTAACGCTGCTTTTGTTCGGCCTCGTGGGAGTCGTCGTTAAGCGCGGCAATCGTGGCGTGCTGGATGGGTCCCGGCATCATCAGTCCCATGTGACGGCGCACGGAAACCAGCTCGGCAATAAGGTCCGCATCGCCGGCGAACCAGCCGGTGCGGTACGACGCCATGTTCGACGTCTTGGACAGTGAGTGGATAGCCAGCAGGTTGGTGAAATCACCGTCGCACACTCGCGGGTCGAGAATACTGACTGGCTGTTCAGTCCAACCGAGCCCCAGATAGCACTCGTCAGAGGCGATGATGACGTCCCGAGCACGAGCCCACTCAACCACCTTGCGCAGGTGTTCAACACCGAGGACCTTGCCGTTGGGGTTGCCCGGGGAATTGATGAACATCAGTGTCGGCGAGGCAGGGCCGATTTGCGTCAGCGAGTCCGCACGCAGCAGCTCAGCGCCTGCGATGCGAACGCCAACCTCGTAGGTGGGATATGCCAGCTCGGGGATGACGACGGTATGCCCCACGCCCACACCGAGGAGGAAAGGAAGCCAGCCAATCGCTTCCTTGGTACCGATGACCGGAAGCACATTGCCGCCGTTGACCGCTGACTCCAGTCCCGTCACGCCGTAACGCCGCGCCATCGCTGCAACAATCGCCGCGCGTAACTCAGGCGTGCCGGCGGTCTGAGGATAACCCGGTGCGGCAGCGCCTTCGGAAAGGCCCTGCCGGATTATCGAAGCGACTTCATCGACCGGTGTGCCGACCGAGAGATTCACCATGCCCTCTTCATGCGCAGCCGCAGTGGCTTTCGCCCGCGTGAGAGAATCCCACGGAAACTGAGGCAAAAGAGAACCGGGAGTTACGCGCTTGCGGGCAGCTGACATGGGCGGTGATGAAATCCTTCCCGGGAAAGAAATAGGTTTAGTCCTCTGTGGCTTTAGTCTTCTGCCTGTGGCGGCAGAGCTGCCACGAATGGCACATCGAAGTCCTGGGGGCCGAGCTTGGCGGCACCGCCTGGGGAACCCAGCTCATCGAACCAGTCGACATTGGCATCGATGAATTCAACCCACTCATCCGGAACATCGTCCTCATAGAAGATGGCCTCGACTGGGCAGACCGGTTCACAAGCGCCACAGTCCACGCACTCATCAGGATGAATGTAGAGCATGCGCTTGCCCTCGTAAATGCAGTCAACCGGGCACTCCTCGACACAGGCACGGTCGAGGACGTCAACACATGGCTGGGCAATGATGTAAGTCATGGTTTTAGGTTTAAGAACCTTTCTCACAAGATATGGGATGAGGCTTTCGCTATCTGTCGATTATGCCGTTCCAACGAGAAACAGAGCAAAATAGACAGAGCGGTATATTCAGATTGGAGTCTACACCCAACGTGGGTGTTGTTATCAACTAGCTCCAGAAAGATGCGCATTCATGCAGGCCTGCCCTGCATCAGTTCCCCACCGTCTCCTGCAGCATCGACTGCAGGTTCCGCTGCATTTTCCGTTAGAGTGCCCGCAGATGGCGCAGTGGCCAGGCACCGCCCAGCACACCGCAAACAAGTAGCAGAACTGTTCGCAACCACTGCCCCATTGCCAAATCACCACCGAAGGGCAGCACTGCCCACAGCAAAATGCCTGCAAAGCCCAGCACCCAGATGACAGTCGGAATCGCAGCTTTAGAACGATCACGAGTCCACAGCAACGCTGTATTGGTGATAACCAGATTGGCAATATAGGCCAACGGAATAGTCCACGGCAACGGAATAGCAACCGAGCCGATGGTAATCCACGCTCCGAGGAAAACTACCTCAATCACCAGCGCTGCCAGCGCAGCCAGCGACAGCCAGACCAGCGCTACCGCGACTTCCCCCTGATGGAAGTTCTCGCGTGGCTGCGAACGTTCCGGATCGCCCCAATAGCGCTCATCTCCAAACGTGCGCTTTTCAATACTCAAGCGCTCGTTTTTCAACTTTCCGCCAGCAGCGTTAATCAAGTCTTCGCTTTCGTGAGGTTGAAAGTCACTCATCGTCCGCACTCCCCTCCGCCGCCAGATCCACGCCCGGTACCGACTCGACGCTCGCTACCGGCTCCGACAGTAATCGGATATTCACCAGCTCCCCTAGCGCTTCCATGGACGCAGCGGTCGCCGTACCAAAACGGTATGCCTCAGTCGGCGTCACCGGTTGACACAGCAAATTGGAAAACGCCCAGACGGCTCGCGCACGACCAGAGCCATCGGTCTGCCCATAGACAGCATCCGGATTGACCTCGCTGACGGAACCATCGGCGAACCACACCTGCGTCGCATGCGCGCGCATGGCCTCAACCTTGGCAGCCACAGCGGCGTCATCCAGCTGAACCTCGAAATGGCCAGTCACGGTGGCGAAGTCGTCGATATCGCACGACTGCCAGCTCTCCGGTACCACGGTAATGGCATCCAGCCCCGCCGCCATTGCCTCACGATCGGTGACCGCCCACAGCGTCGGAAAGCGATTTCCGCACGCCGCGACAGTGATATCGTGCGCACGAATGTGGTCCGGATGCCCATAGCCACCATCAGCATCGTAAGTAATGACCAGGTCTGGCTGCAGCTCATCGAGGATGGTGCGAAGCTGGGCGACCGCCTCATCACCTGAGTTCACGAACGCACGGGGATGCTCATTGCCCTTGTCACCGGCCATACCGGAGTCACGCCAACGCCCGGCACCACCGAGGAACCGCGGCGCATTTTCTGGAGCATTGGCCCCAAGCGCACGCAGCGCCGAGCGCAACTCGGCGACGCGGAAACCGCCCAACTGGTCGGCTTCATCAGCAACTAGCCCCTGGTACGGCGCGCCGATGACCTCTCCCAGCTCGCCCATCGTGCAGGTCACTACGCTTACCGACGCTCCGGACCGCGCGGCAGCCGCAATCAAACCACCTGTCCAAATGGACTCGTCATCTGGATGTGCGTGAACAAAAAGTAACTTCACGGACTTTCTTACTTCCCCTTGTTCTCCTGGTCGACGTTATCGCGGCCATCTTGGTTCTGCCCCGAACCGTCCTGCTCTGTATCTTCGCGCGGATCATCTCCCGGCTGAGAATTCTCAGACGATTCTCGAGCCCCACTCTGTGTCGAGACACGGCGAACCTCGCCCAGAACACCGAGGCGGCCCAACACTGGGTCATCGGTCCACTGCGAAGAGTCCCTCCTCCCGGTAATTGTAATTTCCGGGCTGACCACCGTCAGCAAGCCGTCTTTCACCAAGGTCAGCTCGATACTGTGGCCAGCAATGATATCGGCGAGTTCAGCGGGCAACGCAGAACTGTCGGGAGCGAGCAGTTCATCAATCTGTGGGTCACAAAGACCGGAGAGATTCTCGCTCCGAGCAGCCGATTTCGGAGCAACTGGTACTCCATTTAGGTCAGCCGGCTCCGCTGAGGTAGAAGATTTGGACTGCTCAGATGGTGTTGTCCCGTCCGACGAGCCCTGCTCTTCAGCACTCTTTTCCCGATCTCTACTTGGCGCAGGCTTTGTCGAACTGTCGACACGCTCAGAATCAGACTCGGACTCAGACTCAGCAGCCGACTCTGCGCCCGCTTCGTCCAGGTCCTTCGGCGGCAGCGAGCTGACCGAGCCTTCCGTACACGTATAGCGTTCCCGGGCCGCCTGGACAGAATTGGGCTGCTCTGCCCATGCCACCACGGCATCGACAGTTCCGTAGGGCAACGAAGACCGCAGCATGTCCGCTGGAGAATACGAAACAACGGTGGCGGGGATACCAGCTGCAGTCAACTGGTCAGCGACCGCAAAAGCCGCAGCGCGTGCCGCTATACCGTCGCTAATGATGCCAATTCGTAGCGGATTGTCCTCAGTAAAACCAGCCTGTGGTGTCTCGGATCGCTCCTGGTCACCACCGTCACCAGAACCACCCGCAATTCGGCGGCCGGTGGCCACCTCTGAGACCTCTGCAACGTTGATGCTGCTCAGAATGGCCCGGCGGACGGACTCGTCGGCAAGCCTGTTCGACGCGAGATTGGTACTGAAAACCAGTTCCCGGTTTGGCTCATGGAAAAACTCAGCAACACCGGGGACCAGACCATACGTCAGCTCAGATGTCTCCGTAGGACGGACCTGCACAGCCTGGATCTGCTTCGAACGCAGTTGCTCCGCACCATCGATGGCACTACGCATGGCACGCAGCGTAATAATCTCCGAGGCCGCTGGCTGCTCACCCCAGTATCGGTCATTTCGAACCAGCCGAATAATGTTGCGGCCGACATCCATCGACTCGACGGTGTACTGCCCACCGGAAGCCGGGAAACGACTGGCCAGCCCTTCGGAAAAACCATCAGTGTTCGACCGCATCAGATGCGCTGGCAAGAGATGCGCAAACAGGCGCTGCCAATGCGTAATCGGCTGAGTGAACGTCACGTCAATCTGATGGCCCCCGTCAGAGACATCAATGGATTTAATCAGCTCATAGGTCGCTGTATCCAACGATCCTGGAGTGGACGTGACTTGGGTATGCAGATAGCGGAAGTCCTCGCCGCTAATCGGCGTGCCATCGCTCCACTGCGCCCCCTTTCGAATGCGGTAGCGGACATGCTCTGCCGCTACCGTCGGATCCGTGATGTCAACATCGGCTGCTTTCCAGCCTCCAGCTCCATTACTGGTGTCGCCGTCTTTGCTGTCATCGTTCCTGATGACCTGCACGGAATCCAATAAATCGGAGTTGAGCAGCCACTGGGGAGCACCTGCCAAACGGGCATTGGCAGCGTTATCCACCACTCCGGGAGCTTGCGCGGAGGCAGTAGCGTCACCAGCCTCGCCCTCAACTGGCGCGGGGGTGAAAACACTGGGCAGTGTCAGTCGCGCTACCAGGCTGGTCACTGGGGAGACGTCGGCAAGCAAATGCGGATTGAAGCCTTCGACAAAC
The DNA here is from genome assembly GCF_001809695.1 of Corynebacterium sp. HMSC063A05. Classification (NCBI taxonomy): domain Bacteria; kingdom Bacillati; phylum Actinomycetota; class Actinomycetes; order Mycobacteriales; family Corynebacteriaceae; genus Corynebacterium; species Corynebacterium sp. HMSC063A05. The sequence goes on from NZ_KV798496.1 coordinate 296,676, forward strand.
TCGTCGACACCGACCGTGACTTCACGCATCTTTTTAGCCTGGTCAGCGGTGTCTTCCTGCTGTACCGGCACTTCCTGCTGCCCGGGCACAGTCGGAGCGTCGGACGGGCGAGCCATGCACGAGGACGCCAAAGCCGCCGTCACGCAGAGTGTCGATGCTACGAAAAATCGACGAGAAGCTGCGTGACGACGGCTGCGAATAAACATATTCACGAGATTACTCGACACCTGGCCGAGTCAGTTACCCCGAGACTGGTTTTCCAGGTCGCCCAGTCCCCTAGTAACCCGAATTACTTCTTATTCATTGCCTTCGCGCGGGAACGGGCGCGAGCGCGATCGGTGGCGCTGAGGATCTGCTTGCGTACGCGAATGCCCTCCGGGGTGACCTCAACACACTCGTCAGCGCCACAGAACTCCATAGCCTCATCGAGGGAGAGCTTGTGAGCCTTCTCCAGGGTCACGGTCGCATCAGCCGAGGCTGCGCGCATATTCGTCAGCTTCTTTTCCTTGGTGATGTTGATGTCCATGTCCTCATCACGCGGATTCTGGCCAACGACCATGCCCTCATAGGCCTGGTCACCCGGCTCGACGAAGAAAGTACCGCGGTCAGAAAGCTGGATCAGCGCGTAAGCGGTGATCTGGCCGGTACGGTCAGCCACCAGCGAACCAGTCGGGCGGTCCTTAATCTCGCCTGCCCACTCGCCATAACCTGCCGAGTAGTGGTTGGCGATACCGGTGCCCTTGGTCTCCGTCATGAAAGTGGTGCGGAAGCCAATCAGACCGCGGGACGGAATGAGGAACTCCATGCGCACCCAACCGGTGCCCTGGTTACCCATCTGTTCCATGCGTCCCTTACGAGCCGCCATCAGCTGGGTGACCGCACCCAGGTGCTCTTCTGGAACATCGATGGTCAAGTGCTCGTACGGCTCTTCAACCTTGCCATCGACGGTCTTGGTCACAACCTGCGGCTTACCGACGGTCAGCTCAAAGCCTTCACGGCGCATGGTTTCAACCAGGACGGACAGCGCCATTTCACCACGGCCCTGCACTTCCCAGGCATCCGGGCGTTCGGTCGGCAGCACGCGCAGCGAGACGTTACCGATCAGCTCCTGGTCCAGGCGGGCCTTGACCATACGAGCGGTCAGCTTATCGCCACCACCCTGGCCTGCCAGTGGCGAGGTGTTCACACCGATCGTCATGGAGATAGCCGGCTCATCGACCAGAATGCGTGGCAGCGGATCCGGGTGCTCAGCATCACAGAGAGAGTCACCGATCATGACCTCATCGATACCGGAGATAGCAGCGATGTCACCTGCAATGGCCTCTTCAGCAGGAACACGGGTCACACCGACGGTACGCAACAGCTCCGCGACCTTCGCGTTCTTGATGTGCTCATTGCCATCAGAGTCATAGTGAATCCACGAAATCTGCTGTCCCTTGCGGATACGGCCCTTGTGAATACGAATCAGGCCAATTCGACCAAGGAAGGAGCTGGAGTCCAGGTTAGTAACCTGCGCCTGCAGCGGGGCATCAATCTCAGCGGACGGCTCCGGGAGCACCTCGGTGATGACGTCGAACAGCGGCTGCAGGTTCTCAGACTCCGGCAAGTTGCCGTTACCCGGGTTCTCCGTCGAAGCCTTACCGGCACGACCGGAAGCATAGAGAACCGGCAGCTCAAGGTTGCGCTCTGCGACCTCAGCAGCTTCCGGGTCTTCCAGGGTAGAGGCTAGCTCTAGCAGCAGATCCTGGGCTTCCTCAACAACCTCGTCGATACGCGCATCTGGACGGTCGGTCTTGTTGACCACAATGATGACTGGCATGGACGCAGCCAGGGCCTTGCCCAGCACGAAGCGAGTCTGTGGCAACGGACCTTCGGAAGAGTCAATCAGCAGCACGACGCCGTCAACCATGGACAGCGCTCGCTCCACCTCACCACCGAAGTCGGCGTGGCCAGGGGTGTCAATGACGTTGATGATGAGATCTTCGCCGTTCTTGCCCTCACCTTTTCGGCGAATAGCGGTGTTCTTCGCCAAGATGGTGATGCCCTTTTCCTTTTCAAGGTCACCAGAGTCCATCACTCGGTCTGCAACTTCTTCGTGGTCGCTGAAAACGCCGGACTGCTCCAGCATGGCGTTCACGAGAGTGGTCTTGCCATGGTCGACGTGCGCGACAATGGCGACATTACGGAACTCGGTATCGCTCACAGGCGGATAGCTCCTAACAAGCTAAGAGGACTAAAAGAAAAAGATACGGCCTTGCCCTAAAGGACTGTCTTTGCGACTGTCTTTAACGCCCCGCATCAACGCGTAATAAAGCGTTCTACAGTGTACTCCTTCTTAATGGCCCTGCACATCTGGCAGAGCTTCTCGCAACCCCGAGCACCTATCCGTCATGCAAAGTGGCATTGCCGCGCCGCCCCTAGGCATAAATTACCCCCTTGCTGCACCCCCGCTTTACCGACAGCCATAACGGCATATCCACCCACACCACAACGCTTCACGACGGCAATCTCTCAGCCCACCATGTGATAGATGTGACCAAATGCCATAGTTGTAACCCCACGGGATGAGACTTGACTCCACCTGCTTACACGCTGCGAAACGCCATTAACCCCATAAGCATGCAGTGTGCCTCAATTGTCACAATCATCTCTTTCTACACCTTCATCCACTCTGATTGACTTGCGACACGCGGGAACCCGTGCGTTAATCTCCTGAGAAGATTCTGAACATTTCTTTTTCAAATCTTTCCAATTCACGTTGGAGTCGTTCTAAGATGAGCAACGATTCCGAAATTTTGATTCCGACTCCAATAGCCCACGAATGAGAGGTACTTCACCGTGGTTTCGACTGGACGCTCCTTCCTTCGCCGTGCCGCAGCGACCTTGGGTGCAGCTGCAATTCTCACTGCGGGCATGGCTCCCGCCGCTTCTGCTTCCCCCTCGCTGGACTCCCTGAACATCGCTTCGCCGGATCTTTACGGCAACGCGCGCGACATCATTAACTCCCCAGGCGTTCCTGAGGAAATTTCAAGCGCGCTGAACAAGGGAATTGACTTCCTGACTGGTGAGGGCGACGGCGAGCCGGGCTTCAAGGTTCCGGAAGGCGCCCCGAAGACCAACCAGTTCCTGCTGCCGACCGTGGCTGACAAGTGCATCGGTGGCGAAAGCCGCTCCATCGGTATGGCCACCTCCGTTCCGGGTCCGGCTGACCTGCCGCTGCCTGGCGTTCCGGAGAACCAGCTTGGCTTCGTCTTCACTGGCCTGGGCACCAAGCAGCTGGCTAAGGAACAGAACACCGAGATGAACGTCTACTGGGTCAACGTTGCCAACGGCAAGTACGGCAAGACCACCCTGCAGAACAACGGTATTAACGCCGAGGAGGGCCCGGGCGCTGTCAACGGCACCGCTGACACGGGCAAGGGCTTGGTCATCGCTGTCATGCAGGGCGGTATCACCACTCAGGAAGAGCCTGGTCCGACCAACTGCAGCTACACCCCGACCGCCGGTGTCTTCCCGGTCGGCCTGAACTAAGTTTTTCTAGTTCTCCCCTAGCCCTTTTTGCATCACGTATGCAGAAAGGGCTTTTCTATGCCCAAAAAGGCAGCACCCACACGTTAAGGTATTCGCATGTCCACTTCACCGGCCACTTCGGCTTCGACCGCGGCAGCTCCTGCACTCTCCCCGATTCACTCGAGTCAGGACACACATCCTCCAAAAGTCGAGACCTTTGACCTACGTGAAATGGTCAACACCGACCCCAAGGGCTTTCAGCGCAAAGTCGACGAGTTCCGAGCTCTCACGCCCAGCCGCCTCTATATGCGCCGTGGGATGGATCATCCAAAGTTTGGATATCTTGAGTCATTCCTGCTTGCCGACGAGGGGTTGCGCATCAGCATTTATCACTTCCGCCCGGGCGTGAAGGTGGAACACCAACGCTACGTCGATATTGTCAGCATCGACCGGACTGATCCGCAGTGCTGGCGTATGACCGATTTGTATCTCGACATCCTGCAGGCACCGACCGCCCCTGAGGCCATAGCTCCCCTACCTGTCGATGCGGCCACACAGATTCGAGTTGAAGATGTCGACGAGCTCGTCGCGGCCCACACTCAGGGACTGATTAGCGATGAACTCACCGAGTTCGCTATCGAGACCACGCTGACTGCACGCGCCGCAATCGCTGCACACGGTGACAACATTGATGCGTGGATGCAGACTTTGAACCTCGAAGCGACGTGGGCTGACGCTGTTGAGCTTTCGCCTGCAGCCTAGAACTACCACCTCAACAAAGGAGTACCGTTCGTGTTCGATAACTTAACCGGCCCCATCCCTCCCGCCGGCCCTGATGGCAATGCGATTATCAAAGCCGTCCGAGCAGCATTTACCTCCTACTTTGAAGAGTCCAACCCCGGCGAAGCCCAGCTGACCTTCCTCGGCTCTGCTCCGCTGAAGATGCTGCGCTTCGGACCTGACACAGGCCGGATTGTCACCTACGCAACACTCGGTTGCAGTGCCGAGGCAATGCAAGATCCGTCCGCAATGGTGGTGGACACCAACTCTGGCCCGCGTGCCGAGCTCATCTTGCCTATTCGTGGTGGTCTGGACGAAGTCATCCGCCCGCTGGGTATTCTTGCCGCTTCCCCAAGCATCGAAGGCCTCATCCTCACCGAGGGTGCACTTATCGACTTCGGCCAGCCACTGTGGGATCAATCGCGCTTCACCGGTTTTGTGCTGCTCAAGGCAGAAATCCCGCCGGTCGTGGTAGAGGAAACCGAAGTCACGATCTTCCAGCCAGTCCCGGCCACAACCAACGAATTTGCCCTTGCTCGCGCTAAGGGCGTTGACGAACTGCGTCGCGTGTGGGAAACCCAAGGTGTCGACTTCACCGACCCGTACCGCACCAGCGCTGTATAAAAGTTAGCTTTTTCGACGGTTGCCGATTATCTGCTCGTCGGCAATCGATAAGTGCAACCTAGCAGTGACGTTTCGCGCCGAGACAGCGTGGTTTAGAGTGTGGAGTTATGGTAGTCAATTCGGCTAAAGACGTTCCTTACCATGCGGCGCAGTCCTTTAGGTGGTGGCGGCTGGCGGTATATTCTTACGTCCCGGCGCTACTCCTCACCGTGGTCAGTTCCCTATTGAAATGGGATGCGACTGTTACGGAAGCGGCAAAGGCCAACAACATCGAGATTTCTGCTGCTCAGACCAGCTTGGCTGTGAGCTTCGCGTTTGCAATTATCGCGCAGACGGCAACGGCGATTGCGTGCTGGTGGCTTGCTGGCAAACTCCTTGAAGGATCGACTGCAGCGCGCACGGTGCTGTCCGTGGCAGCGGCAGTTTTTGTCATTAATGCATCAATGACTCTGGTCGGAACGATTTCCCAGTTGCGCTCCGGAGACTCATCGGTGCTCGGTTTGATTACAGCTGGCCTGCTGATTGTTGCCTCTATCATCGCCGCAACTGCAACCGTCCAGTCCTACCGTGGCGAGCGAAACCAGAAGTTCTTTGTGACGACGTAGGCAGCTCTTAGTGACTCGGCGGCTTCGCGGATGAGAGCAGCGCTGTTGGCAACCACAACCCAGCTTTCGCCCCTGACCTCCAACCCACTCTTGACCGGGGAGTAGAGGCAATCGTTGTAGCTACCTGTGCTTGGTTGGCGAAATGAGGGTGTGATTAGCGAGGCTGATGCGTGCGGCTGCTGGCGAGCTGGTGGATGGTGTGGTGCCGGACTCGTGCGGGACGGCCGAAAACCTGGGGTTAAGAGACAAACCTAACCCCGGCCACACGCCGACCGGACATGCTTCTTGCTACTTATCCCAAAAACTTACGGGCTGCAAATGTGAAACTGTGCGAGTTTATGACATTTTGAAGCCGTTTTTCGGGCCATTTTTGTCATAGACGCAGTCAGTAACTCGCATTGGCTCGCGGTCGCCAAACATAAACGCAGTCAGTAACTCGCATTGGGGTTAATAGACAAATTCTGGGTGATGTGGTGGCGTGAAAAAAGCCCCCGCCTTGATAGCGAGGGCTTAGCGTTTGCACTGGTGACTAGCGCTTCTGAGCGTCTGCGAGAATCTGGCGACCTGCGACCATGCGGCAAATCTGGTTGGTGCCCTCGTAGATCTGGGTGATCTTGGCGTCACGCATCATGCGCTCAACCGGGAAGTCACGGGTGAAGCCGTAACCACCGAGCAGCTGCACAGCGTCAGTGGTGACCTGCATAGCAACGTCGGAGGCGAAAGCCTTGGCGTTTGCGGCCATCATGCCCAGGCGAGCGCCGCCCTCAGCAGTGCCACGCTCAGCGTTAGCGGCTGCGGTGTAGACCATGAGACGAGCAGCGTCAATCTTCATACGCATGTCAGCCAGCATGAACTGGGTGTTCTGGAAAGCAGCAATCGGCTTGCCGAACTGCTGACGCTCCTGCACGTAACCAACGGCGTAGTCGTAAGCACCCTGCGCAATACCCAGTGCCTGTGCACCAATGGTCGGGCGGGTGTGGTCCAGGGTCTCCAGGGCGGTCTTGAAACCAGTGCCCTCTTCACCGATGATGCGGTCAGCCGGGATACGGCAGTTTTCGAAGTACAGCTCCGCGGTCGGGGAGCCCTTGATGCCCAGCTTGTGCTCCAGGCCACCGACGCGGAAGCCCTCGTCGTCCTTGTGAACCATGAATGCGGAGATGCCGTTGGCACCCTTCTCCGGGTCGGTGACAGCCATGACGGTGTACCAAGTGGAGCGGCCACCGTTGGTGATGAAGCACTTGGAGCCGTTGAGGACCCACTCATCGCCCTCACGGACAGCGCGGGTCTTCATGGACCCGGCATCCGAACCAGCCTCGCGCTCAGTCAGCGCGTAGGAAGCCATTTCACCGTTGGCGATGTCCGGCAGGACCTTGCTCTTCAGCTCGTCGGAGCCCTTGAGGATCAGGCCCATGGTGCCCAGCTTGTTCACAGCCGGGATAAGGGAGGACGAGCCACAGACGCGAGCAACTTCCTCAATGACGATGCAGGCCGCAACCGAGTCCGCACCCTGACCACCGAACTGCTCCGGCACGTGGACGGCGTTGAAGCCAGCCTCGTTGAGAGCCTTCAGGGCCTCCTCCGGGAAACGCTCATTCTCATCGACGTCCGCTGCGTACGGAGCAATCTGCTTCTCCGCCAGATCACGGATAACGGCGCGGAGCTCCTGGTGCTCCTCTGGCAGCTGGAACAGGTCGAATCCTGGGGTCAAAGCCATGTGGGTGTTCCTCCCGATTTAATGATTCCGATGTCGTGTTCGATATCGCGCTCTACGCATTTCTACGTAGCACTATCACCGCACGACGTAATTATCTTCGTTTGATACTAATGGCTAACACTTTGTTGCACCCGCGAAATTCGTAAAATTCTCGCGTTGCCGCGCGGCGCCCACAGAATAAACTGCGCTAGGAATTCTCGCAGCAGCGATGTCGCCCAGTACCTTAACGGCGTATAGGCTCCGACGACACACCAGGATTCCAGCCCCCGTTCGCGCACGAGCTTCGCTACCCGTGGCGCATGAAAATCACTGGTCACAACAACCGTTCCAGCGCTCAACGCACCGTCCATGCCGCGCATCAACTCGCACGCATAGTCAATGTTTTCCGACGTATTCGTCGATTGGTCCTCGGCAATCAACTCGATGTCGCCACGCTTTACGACGTCCCCAGCGTTCGCCTCCAACCACTCCGCCATGGCATCCGCTTCGGAACTGATGGCATCTGTCACCGCTTCACTGCCGCGCCCACCGGAGCAGATGATTCGCTCGGTGCGCTCATCACACGCTGCTACTGCCCGCTGCAATCTTTTGGCCAGCAGGGCCGAGGGCCGATTGTTCTTCAATGCGCATCCCAGCACAATCACGGTGTGTGGCGGTACAGTTGGCTTTTTGGCAGCACATCGAAGGCGAACGGCCTCGAAAACTATCGCTGCGGCTCCTGGTACTGCGAGGCCGGCGAGCAGGGGCGTCGTCAAGCGATGCGATGCGCGGGCGTAATAGGCGCGGTAGCTGGCCAGCGTCCACGCGGCACCGACTGCGGGAAGAACCCACCGCGGAGGTCTGCGATTGGGCAGGCGTGGTGGGCGTAGCTCCGAACTAGCGGCGACACGTAGCCCGCCGACGAGGAGCATGGAACCGAAGCCTGCACCGAGGCACGCGAGCGTTTTTCTCATCAGAGCTTCCACGTTAACTGTTCTGGGACGTTGATAGTCCAGTCGACGAGCTGTTGCGGATTGTGCTTGGCCATGTGCTGAGATTCCTGCTCGGCCCACATGTCCCAGTGTTCCTCGAAGTGGTCGTCGCGAGCCATGGCGCGGGCAAAGCGAGTCTGCGTGTCCAGCTCTACCCAGACTCCCCACGCGTTGCCGTCGCCGATGGCACGGGCAGCGGCAAGATTAGCTTCAGTGACAGCGCCGCAGCCTTCGACGATGAGAGAGCAGTCCGGTGGCGTCGGCACCCACTCAGCGAATTCGCCGGCGTACCAGTCCCAACGGCGATAACCACGCTCATCGGCCGGTAGCGCGGGGTTCAAAATGGTCTCCGCGACTGCGACCGATGCTTTGTGCAGGCCGGACCAGCCCGGATAGACATCCTCCAAGTGGATAACTGGCCAGCCGAGGATACTGTGCAACTTTGCCGAAAAGGTGGTTTTGCCACTGCCGGAACGGCCGTCGATAAGCAGAATCATCGTGATCGAAACGCCTTTACTACGCCACGCCCAGGAAGCGGAACTCCCCGGCCCACACGGAAATACCGATTGCTGCGACGGCGATGGCGAGGCAGGCAGCCATGGTGACATAGTCACGCGCGGCCAATGTCGAGGTGTGCCACCACGTACGCTTAATCGGCGCGCCAAAACCGCGGGCTTCCATGGCGGTGGCCAGCTTGGTGCCGCGGCGCAGCGCAAACACCAGCAGAGCGAACACCTGGGAAATAGTGCGGCGGATTGCGCCGTGGTCACCCAAACCGCGTGCGCGACGGGCTCGGGTCAGCGCCTGCCAATCACTGATGAACAGACCGACGAGCCGCAGACTCGCCACCGTTGCCAGCACAAACCGGCTGGGCAGCTTGAGAACCTGCGCCAGCCCATTGCCCAGATCGGTGGGATCGATATTAGCTGTCAGCACGATAACTGGAGTACCGATAGCCAGCACACGCAACATGATCGCGATGGCCAGGGAAATGGAATTATCCGTCACATGCGCAAGCAGAAAGGAGAAATACTCTTTGCCCTCCGGGTTGCCGTAGAGCGCCATCGAGATGCCCGAGATGGGCGCGGCGATGAGAAGCGGCAGGCTGCGTCCTAGAAAACGACGAAAACCCAAACCCGACAGTGGCACCAAGAAAAGCGTGCAGACAAGTGCCACCACTGCGGAGACCCAGTCGATGGAAATCAGCAGCGGTGTGGTGAGCAAGAATAGGCCCAGAACTCTCGCCACCGGGTTGACCGTCGCGAGGAAAGGCTGCTTGCTCTGCTCGGCGCTCTGCGTACCTTCAGCCGTACCGGCGGAACCGACTTCAGTCACGATTTCCCTCCTCCTTCGCCCTGGCCGCGCGAACCGCTATTGCTGCTCGGACCGGCCTGCTCCCCCGAACCACGCTGTCCCGGCGCCGCACGGCCTGACCGCTCCGGATGAAACGCATCCATGTCGACGACGTAGTCCCCCATTGCTTGGACCACCAACGGATCGTGGGTAATCGAAATAACAGTTCGACCGTCGTCTGCAAGTTGGCGAAGCAAAGTGAGCAGCTCGGTGAATGTCCGGCGGTCTTGGCCGAAGGTCGGTTCGTCGAGAAGCACAATATCCGGCGCTGTCGCCAGCATGGTCGCCACCGACAGACGTCGCTTCTCACCGCCGGAAAGCGAGAATGGATTCGCCTTGGTCAGGGCGGTTAGTCGCAGCCGCTCAAGTAATTCCTCGATGCGCTGATCAGTGTTGACACCGACAAGCTTGGGGCCAAGCTGCAACTCTTCCAGCACTGTGCCGGTGACGAATTGATGCTCGGGGTCCTGGAATACCGTGCCAATCCGAGTAGCCAACCTCTTCGATGGCCATTTCCACGGCGCGCTACCGCTGCCTGCCACTTGGACCGTGCCCGCCATCGGCTCAAGCAGACCGCCGAGCGTCAGCGCTAACGTGGACTTGCCGCTGCCATTGTGACCAACAATGCAGGTGGAAGCTTGAGATGGGATTGAAATTGATACACCGCGAGCAATCGGTTCAACAGTTTCGCCACCGCTGAACCAGGACTTCTTCGCGCCATAGCCGATGGCCAACTCGCGGGTTTCAATCGCGATGTCACCGCTAGGGTGCCCGTCCTGGTCGCAGGCAACGGAACGCGCGCCCGGCAGCGCGGGCGGCGCATTCGGAATCCACACCCCAGCATCCGTCAGAGCCTGTCCGTGGTCTTCCAAGACTCGATGAGGCGCACCATCGGCAATCACACCTTCGCGGCCCAGCACGATGATGCGGTCAACCACATCGACCCACGCATCCACTCGATGCTCGACCACGATCAGCGCCGCACCGGTTCTCTCCGCCGCGGTAATCGCCGCATCGCGCAGTACCGGCACACCGGCCGGATCGATGTTGGCCGTCGGCTCGTCCAAGCAAATGACCCGTGCGCCCATCGCCAGCACACCCGCCAATGCGAGGCGCTGTTTCTGTCCCCCGGAAAGCCGGTGCGTGGGATGATCCAGCGGCAAATCCAGTCCCACCACATCCAGGCTGGCGCGTACTCGGTTGCCGATCTCAGCCGGGGCAACGCCAAGGTTTTCCGCACCAAAGGCAACATCGTCGCCAACGCGGGCACTAATCGTCTGCGAGTCAGGGTCTTGCAGCACTAAGCCCACCGCGCCCCTTGCGGAAGCGGGAGTACAACCTTCAATCAGGAGCTCTCCGGTGGCTTCACCATCGGAGTCGTCGCCAAGTACGCCAGCAATAGCGGCAAGCAGCGTCGACTTCCCTACCCCCGACGCGCCGAGCAACAGCACCTTTTCACCACGCTCCACGTCCAGTGTGATGTCATTCAGTACCGCAGCTTTGCGCCCCGCGTGCCGATATCCGAACCCCCGCGCGCTCACCGCAGGGACATTTCCGCTTGACGACGGCCCCCGCGTCAACGCCTCATCTGTCATCGATTTTTCCTAGACGTCGCCGTGCCGCTCTCGCCCGATGGCAAACCGATCCAGCGCTCCAGTTGCCGCCAGTGCCTTAGCCAGGAAGTAAGCCAGCAGACCGGCGAGGACGGCACCAGACAGCGCCGTGGAGATCAGGTAGATGATGTTGAATTCGAAAGTCTTGGCCAGGTTGCCGGTGAAAAACTCATAGGTCCACGCGCCGACACCTGCCATGAGACCGGAGATAACCACGGTGGCCAGGTTGTAGCTCTTATACGCCAGAATGAGGAACACCAGCTCCGCGCCGAGCCCCTGCGCCAAACCTGAGTACACGGTAGGGATACCCCACTGGTTACCGATTAGTGCTGAAACTGTCGCTGCGATTACCTCAACGAAGATAGCGGCACCCGGCTTGCGAATGATGTACGCGCCGAGTGGCCCACCGAGGAACCACATACCCGCGACCAAACCGCCAAGGCCAGGAGTAAGCGCGTTGACTGCTTCATAGCCCGCACCGCCGATGATGTTCCAGATAACAAAAATCAGGCCAACGGCCACGCCGATAACAGCTGCAATGATGATGTCAATATTGCGCCATGAGAAGTTAGCGCGTGCTGCACTCGCCGATTGCGTCATCTCACTTGCTCCCATTTTTTCTTTAACTCGAGCGATATTGCTCAAAAGATTTTGATGTATTCATTAGCGGCATATGGGGCCTGTGCCGACACGCCCTAAGCACTAACTTTTGCCTACCCTACCGCGCCCAGCAGATGGCCTAGATAACATAAGGAACCATGACTAAAGCCGAGCGGTCATCTACTGGAGATACCCCAACTGCCCAAACCCCTCATCCGCCGACAGTCGGCGATGAGAGGACAGCCGCGGATTCCGCAGTGAAAACTGCCGAGTTCCCTGGTGCTGACAACACCGCTGAGCAGGAAAGTTCTCGCCCATACTACATGCCCTCATTGACGTGGGGCGAGAGACTTGACCTGTCTGCGAAGCAGTGGTGGCCACTCATCGGAGTTGTTATTGCGATACAGCTTGTCGCTCGCATTCTGGTTCTGACTAGCCATGGTTTTTACTGGGATGACTTCATCATCGTTGGCCACCTTTACGACACCTCGCTGCTGAGCAAGGACTACCTGCTTCAGGACCACGACGGGCACCTTGCACCATTGGCCTTCCTGGTGCAAGGCCTCTATCACCTCATTGCGCCGTGGAACTGGTGGCTGCCGGCTATCACCATGGCCGTGATGTCGGTAGCGCTGACATACGCCACCACTAAGCTCTTTGAGCTTCTCACTGGCCGCACGCTGGTGTCGCTCTTCCTCATCACGGTCGTCGCCTGGACTCCGCTGATGCTTCCGGGAGACACCTGGTGGTCGGCTGCGGCCAATTCCCAGCCGTTCCACCTGGCATTCGTGGTTTTCATGATTGTCGCTATTCGCACCACTATGCGTCGTTCTTTCGGCCCCCGCCCGTGGGAAGCCGCTGGTCTGTTTGTACTGCTGGCAGTGGCGCTGGGATTCTTTGAGAAGTCCCTGGCTATCGCACCGATTTCGATGCTGGTTGTCATCACTTTGGCTTACATGGAGCGCAGCAATATCCTGCAGGTTCTCCGTCGCGGCCTAGTCATCTGGATCCCATCGATGCTGCTGACCGGCGCCTGGGCACTGTGGTACTACTTCGGCCCCGCCGAAACTACCGGCTTCATTTCTGACAAGCTACAGCCCGAACTGTTCTTCAACGGCCTCGGCCAGATTTTTGCCGGCATCATCGGCGGGCCAACAAGCTGGGAACGTTGGGCCCCGGGACAGCCGTTTGCCTCCGCTTCGTCTCAGCTGATTACTCTCGGCGGCATTATTCTGTTGATTCTGTCTGCCACCCTCATTGGCCGCGACTACCGTGGCTGGGCTCCGTGGACGCTATCGGTGGCGTACATGTTCACCACCTTGTTCGCCATCACCCTGTTCCGCTCGGGAGAGAACACCTCCGGCGTGCTGGCGCACACTTTGCACTACTACTCTGATGTCGCGCTCGTAATCGCTATCTGTGTCGCGATCTCCCTGGCGGGACTCCCGCCAAAGGACGAGGCGCCGGCTCTGCTACCGGCTCGTACGCACATTCTGATTTGGTCGCTGGGTGTCGCACTGGCTGTCACCTCCTCGATTTCCGTGGTTACCTACCGCAATGCCTGGTCTGATGACATCGCAATGGAGTGGATCGGCAACACCAAGGCGTCGCTGTCCGCGCTGCGTGAGGAGGCCGACGCCGCTGGCCCCGACAAGGCGATCGACTACAACCTCATTGACCAGCCCGTCCCCTTCGAGATTCTCGTGCCCGTCGCCGCTCCGATGAACATGTACTCGCGCGTTTTTGATGCGGTCGCCGATCGCCCACCATTTGAGCGCGTCACCGGTCACCCACGCATGTTCAATACCGACGGTTCGCTTATCGACGCCAAGGTCTCCGAGATCACCCGGGTCACCGATGGCCCTGTCGAGCAGTGTGGCCATCACATCACAGTTGGTGAGGACGGCACTGCGTCGGAGGACATCAAGCTTGAGAACATTATCAAGCTCGGTGACTGGGTGCTTGAGTTCCCGGCCACCGCCTCTGAGGACATGGATGTGCGCCTGTCGCTACCCAATCCTTTCGAGACTGAAGAGCAAACCCGCGCTGGTTCCACGGTCGTGAAGATGAACAACGATCTGCGGCCGCGCTATGCGTACCTCAACGGTGGCGGAAATACTCTCCGTGTCGATGTGGAAAAGGCGACTCCGGGGGCAACGCTATGCATCGGCGCGGGGGCGATTGGCCCCTTGGTTCCCGCAAGCCGTTAAGAATCCTCTAAGATATTGCTTTAAGATAATGTGAGAAAAGTTCATTAGCCCTTGTAGCTATTGTTTTTCCGACAGAGGAGCCACATCCATGCGTAACCGCATCGCCGGCGCTATCGCCGCATCCGCCATTGCCGCAGCAGCCCTGGTCGCTTGCTCTCCCCCGAACGAGGTTGACTCGGACGTAAAGGTCGGCGACCAGGCCAACCCGTCGGAGACCTTCGAGCAGAAGGCCACCACACCGGCACCCTCCGACGAGATGACTCCTGCTGAGACCGCAGAGATGTAACTGCAGATTCAATAATTGAAACTGCGAAAACCGAGGTAGTTAGCAAACAGAAACGCAGTCACTACCCCTTGTGCCCACTCATCGATGGGGCGCGAAAGAATTACCGCCCGGCCATGGTGTCCGGGCGGTTTTGGTTCTCTGGGGCAGCCTAGAGCCACGATGAGAGCCTAGGAAAACTCAAATTCCACGTGGACACCATCACGGATTACCGCGCTGGTTGCGCCATTTTCCAGGTTCAGCTCGACAATGAGCGAGGGCATCTCGCCGGAAACTCCAGCCTCACCCGAGGCCCCGGCAGCATCGTCCACGAGCGCCGCATCGGTCGCGGTCACGCGGTAGCGAAGGAAACCATTGCGCAATTCATCAGTCTCCACGCGAGCGGAGTGCAGCCATGGGAATCGGCGGCGCAACGCAACGAGCTGCTGATAGGAGCGGTAGAGAGCCTCGCCGAGCGTAGAGAGTTCCTCCGGACTATCCGGGAACACTGGACGGACCTGGTCGTCACCGCCGATGCGTTCCTCTTTGAGACCGGTATAGCCCTGTTCGTCACCGTAGTAGACCAGTGGCACACCGGCCACGGTAAACAGCACCGTTGCCGCCAGCACGGCCTTGTCGGCCCCTACCTGTGTCGCAATGCGTGAAACATCGTGGTTTCCCACAAACGTCACCGGCACAAAAGACTCCGCGAAGGTGTTATGGCGCTTCAGAGTCCAGTCCAACTCGAAGAAGTTTTCCTCCTTCAGCGCCGACCAGGTCGCTTTCCACAGCTCGTATTCCGTCACCGAGTCCATGCCGGACACCGACACAATCTCCGCATAGTCGCCGTGGATGACCTCCCCGTAGATAAAAGCGTGCGGGTGCTCAGCACGCACTCGCAGCAAAACCTTGTGCCAGAACTGTGGATCCACTGCGTAGGCCGCATCCAGGCGCCAGCCATCAATCCCCCGCGCCAGCCAGTAATTCATGACGTTCACGACAAAATCAACAGTCGCGTCACTGGTGTGATCGAATTCGACCAAACTCTCATGTCCCTCAAACACCGGCGCGGTCATGTCGCCATCTGAGTGCGTAAACGCAAAGAGCTGCGCTTCTTCAGAGTCAGGGTTTTCCTTCGCGGTCTTCAGCGCGGGCGCCTCTGACCCGATGTGGTTGAAGACGCCGTCGAAAAGCACTTTGATGCCGCGCTCATGGGCAGCTTCGATGACGGCCTTCATGTCCTCTTCGGTGCCTAGTCGCGAGTCAATGCGGTAGTAGTCCTCGGTATCGTAGCCGTGGCTGGTGGACTCGAAAACTGGTGCCAGTTGCAGGACGTTGAGTCCCAGTTCCTGGACGTAGGGCAGCCAGTCAATCAGTTTGCGAATTCGATTGACCGGCGCGGCGCCTCGATCCTTCTCACGGATGGGCGCTCCCACAAACCCCAGTGGATAGACGTGCCATCCAATCGCCCACTTCGTCCACTCAGGTGCGGCGGCAGCGAGCGTCTTATCAGGGGCGTTGGGGGTAGTGGACATTGTCCTATGCATCCTCTCTAGGTGCCTGAGGCTGATTGGAATTATCTGGTGCCGTCGCAGCCTCAGGGGTCGGTGAGGTCTCCCCCGCCGATTCGCTTGACGACGCCCGCGCCTGGCCCGCATGCGACTTCGGCGTGCCAAGGCCTGCATTCCGCGGCCGTGGAGGCACGGAACCTGCTGCGGGCATGGTCGGAGATGCGACAGGGCGCTCCGGCGGTTGGCTCTTCGACGGGTTCAGTGCATCCAGCGCGATTTGGATTTCCGTGCGCATGCCGCTGACCATGGCTCTCTCCACAATTTTAAACTTGGAGTTGTGAAGAAAGAAGGGATTACCCGCTTCCGGGCCACCTGTGCCGAGGAACATGTAACAGCCCGGCGCTTCACGGGAAAAATACGAGAAATCATCCGAAGGAGCCCACGGATCGGCAGCGAACACCTTGGACTTGCCAACCGCCTTCGTCGCCGCATGCCAAGCACGATTGACCGCAATGTCGGCGTTGACCACCATCGGGTACGGAATCTGCCAGTCGAAAGTCGCCTGTGCACCGTGAGCCTGGCAGACGCCGTTGACGACGGCCTCGATACGCTGGCAGACAATCTCCCAGTCGGCCTCATCCACCGAGCGGATGGACACTTCCAGGTTGGCCGTATCCGGAATCACGTTGCCGGCCTCACCTGAATGCAGTGAGCCGACATTGACAATGTTCATGTGCTTCGGATCCACATCGCGGGAGACAATCGTGTTCAGCATGAGAGTCACCTCGCTGGCGATGAGCACCGGGTCAATCGACAGCTGCGGGTTCGAGGAGTGTCCGCCACGGCCACGAATGGCGATGGACACGATGCCCGACATGGTTGTCACTCGCCCAGCGCAAATCCCAACATGCCCCACCGGATGCGGCGCGACGTGGAAGGCATAGACCTCATCTAAGTCATCGGCGGCACCCTTGTCGACCAGCTCACGAGCCCCGCCCGGCAGCATTTCTTCGGCGTGCTGGAAGATGCACAGCACCTTGCCGTGCAGCTGATCGCGCATTCCGGAAAGCACCTTCGCAGTGCCCAGCAGCATCGCCGTGTGAACATCATGACCACAGGCGTGCATCACACCCGGCGTGCGCGAGGCGTACGGCAGTCCCGTTTCCTCCTGAATCGGCAGCGCGTCAATATCCGCGCGGTAGCCGATCACACGGCCCGTGCTGGGGTCGCCTGCTGTGCCCTCGATGACGCCAATTACGGACGTCGGGGTCAACCGGTACGTCGGGATGTCCCACTGGTTGAGCAGATCCTCAATCATGTCCGAGGTCCGGTACTCCCGGAAGCTCAGCTCCGGATTCTGGTGCAGTTGGCGACGCCATGCCACCGCCTCTTCGATGGGTACTTCAAGGCGGTGCGACGGCAGGGTGTCGTTAGCATCAGTCATGGTTCATAGCATGACAGAAAATGGACTCCACGACGAGCAGCTACGGAAATTCCCTCACCCATTTTCGCTTCACGACGGCCACAGCGCCCCGACATCTCCCCTGCTAGAGGTGACTTAAGCGCTGCCAGCGAGCTGCTAGTTTCCGGCACCCCAAAAATCCACGGTGAGTTCGGCCAACCACCATGGATCAATCGTGCCGCACATCTCACGCGCCGAGTGCATGGAGACCATCGCAGCTCCGATATCAATGGTGTCAATACCCAGTCGCGTTGCGGTGATTGGGCCGATAGTGGAGCCGCATGGCTTATGGTTCGCAGAGACAAAATACTGCACCGGCACTTCCTGACCAATGCGCTTGGAGGTTTCCGCTGCAATTCGGACAACCTCGGCCTGACCAGCCGCCGTGGTGGCATAGCGCTGGTTAGCATTGATCTTCACCACTGGGCCAGCATTGAGTTCCGGCTGGTGCCCCGGCTCGTGTTCACCTGCATAGTTCGGGTGCACACCGTGTGCGCCGTCGGCAGAGAGACAGATGGAACCGCGGTAAAGCTGCTGGGTGCGTTCCAGGTCAGCGCCTGTGGCCGCTGCGATGCGGGACAGAACGTCGGCAAGCAGTGGCCCTGCAGCGCCCGTGGTGGAGGCGGACCCGACTTCCTCGTGGTCAAAAGCGACCATGACGGGGATAGTGGTTGACGTGCTCCAGTCTTGGCGGAGCAAGGCCTCGAAGGCGACCAGGGAGGAGTGAACACTGAGCAGATTGTCCAGCCGGCCTGAAGCCAGGAACTCATCGTGAGCACCGAAGGTGCGCGGCTGCTGAGTGTCGAAGGAAATGAGGTCCCAGGCGACGATGTCGTCGATAGACAGGCCCGCTGCATCGGCGATGACCTGGTGCACATCGGTGCCGAAGGTATCCATTCCGATAATCGGTGCAGTGTGATTCTGCTTGTGGAGCTTCAACCCCTCTTCGTTAACCGCACGATTGAGGTGGATAGCCAACTGCGGGATGCGCGCGACCGGGCCGGTGCGAGCAAGGTGCTCATTGCCATTTTTATCAATTACACGACCGGCGAACTCAATTTCGCGGTCGGTCCAGCTTCCCAACAGCGCGCCGCCATAGACTTCGACGGCGACCTGTGCATAGCCTGCGGCGGAGGTGCGCGCGTTGGGCTTCACACGAAAACCGGGCGAATCCGTGTGGGAACCCACAATACGGAAACCGGTCAAATCGGCAGCCGGTGTCTCCGAGACGATCCAAGCAACGGCGGCGCCATCGCGACGCAGGACGTAGGCACCGGGTTCGCTTGGCCACTGTTCGTGCTCGTCGACGACCGTGGCACCGGCTGCACTCAGACGGTCAACGACCTGTTGTGCCGCATGAAATGAGCTTGGCGACGCAGCCACAAAATCAATTAGATCCTCAACGTGACTGAGCGCTGCCGCCGGAACGCTGCGCGATGCCGCGTCCGAGGTATCCGCCGAATCCGGAGACTCAGGGGTGGGTGCCGAAGAAATAGCCATAGCCAAACTCCTACTTCAAAATTGATTCCGCATTTCATTGTATTGGAGCCCACAACTGACCGTGACCGAGTATTAAGCCGGTCCTCAGTGTGATGCAGCTTTCATGTTGGGAACGGTATCCGCTTAGTCACTTTTGCCCGTTTTAACTCGATATCGGGCATATTCAGACATATAGTGGCAACCGCATCAAAGAAAACCATTTGAATACAGAAACTCTCAAACCGGAGTCCCGACCGGATTCCGACCACAGAAAGGGTTTATACCGTGAGCCTTGAAAACCTGTTCCCCCGTTCTTTCACTACCAAGCGCGCCTTCTTCTCTCAGCCGCTGCGCGAGGCTCTTGCCCGCGACACCAGCAGTGACGCTAACGCAGTCCACTTCGGCCACCAAGTTAAGAGCACCCGGAACGAGATCTACAGCGACATGTCTCCCCGTGACATCGTCTCTATGCTGAGCCGCTAAATCTAGCGCTTCCTCAAGTCGAATAAGACCATTGGCTCTGGCTGAGGAAATTTCAACGTCTCCACAGCAGCTAATTCACTGCCAAAACCAGGTCCAACCTCGCCTGTATCACCATCGCCATACCGATGTACCGCAAACGCGTGGCAGCCACCAATAACTAGCATCAATGCCAGCGTCAAGAGCATCGCAGTAATCCCCGAATACATAAATCCGCCGGTATATGGCGTAGCAGCAATCGGGTTTGTCACAGGAAACGTCAGCAGGACCACTAGCAACGCAATACCGATATACGGCCACTGTCTGGTCAATCGGGTCCGCGCCATGGCGGCCAAACCGAACACAGATGTGACCAGCATCAACATGTAGTGGGTCCAAAGAATCGATGAGAATGTGGCTGCAATAAGCCAAGCGCCCGTAATCAGAAATTCAAACCGGTAGACCGGGTTCAACCACGCAACTGCCGTGACCATCAACACCACGCCAAGCGCAATACACAGTGGAATCGTTTTCACGTGACTCGGGTAATCACGAACCACTGTTACTAATAAATCAGGTTTGCCCAGGTCTGTGGCTAAAGTCGACGCCAACGACTGATTCGCACCGCCGACCAAGACCGATGAACCAATGTCGCCGATTCGATCAATCCAATCCGAAATCACCGACATATCAACGCGGATAAACATCCAGACCGCCAGTACCGCCGTGGTGGCCAGCGACCAGAGGGCTGCGCGCCGTCGATAAGCGAAAAAGAGCATCACAGCGATGAGCGCATACGGAGTCAATTTAATGGATGCGACGATGCCGAGCAGGATGCCCGCGAGCCAATGACGAGTGCGCGAGGCAGCAAGACCATAGGCGACGCCCGCGACAATCAGCGGTGTCGTCTGACCGATCCAGAACGAATTAAGAGTGGTCGGCAGAGCGAATACGCATGCGGTAACCAGCGCTGCGATACCCCAGGGCATGGTGGACCGAAACCACAGGTGGTAGGAGGCTGCGACGAGGACCACGACGGCCATTCCAGAGAGAAAGAGCAACCAAGCAACCGAGGTTTCAAAGCTCATGACGTGGGATATCGCTCCCAGAGCCTTTGCGAACAAAGGGTTTTGCACAAAGGGATGCGTAAATGGCGCAGACACTTCCTGCGCCAGGCGTGGCCAGACCTCTCCACTCATGGCGGTGAAATCGATTGGATCGGCGTCATAGAGATGGGACTCAAGTCCCCTGTCCATAAGTAGCCCGCCTACCCAGAGCGAAGCCCAATCGTCCGGCTGAGTACGACCATTCCAGGCCAACAGCGAGGCAAGACCACCGAGCAGCGAGACCAGAATAAGAGGCCAGCTCATCACAGGCGATTGCGCCAGCGCGGGGGCCTGACTGGGTTTGCGAGCCCACATTTTTCGCAAGACCTGTGACCGAGACTTCGCAACAGCACGTTGCGACTCCGCAGCCTGTGACGATGCTCCATCCTGTGACACAGGTCCTTCTGCCCGACTATGCCGTCCCACGTTCCTCCTCATCGCTGGTAAGCGCCTCTATCTAATGTAGTGATTCCAATACGGCAGTGGTTACAACCCGCAAGAACCCACAAGGTATGACGGCTTACTTTGAACAAAGTGCCAGGAGGACGACAGTTGGCGGCCGTGATGGCCGGAGGACTATCGAATCTGTGAAATAGTGCCGATAGTCGTGATCAGCTGATCTCCATCGCTGTTGACCACAGCGGCTATGGGCATGCGCTCCATCTCATCCGGGCCGACGTCGTAGCCCTGCGAGACCTCTGCGGTAATAATCTTTCCGGTCGGGCCTTCCTCAATGCGTGGATTACGGACGACCACATGAACCAGACTGAACTTCGCGGTGATGTGAACTTCTCCGCGGTAGCTCTCCCCTTCGGCATCGCTGTTGTCATTGTCGCGGGTAAATGAGACAACACCGGCCTCAGGCTCTAGGGCACCATTCTTGGCAGTGACCCCACCGCCCAGTGCGCCGAATACCTTCTCCAGCGCAGACACAGAAATGACTAAATCCTCGCTGGAGGGAGCCGGGGCATTCTTGCCCGGAGCATCGGAATAATTCAACGGGATGTAGATTTCCTCGGCCTCATTAATGGAGCCTGCCGCCGGGTAGACGTAAATACCCCAGTTATCACCGGCAGGAGTCTCCGGCGGGTCAACAACAATGCGGGCCTCAAAACTGCCGTCATCCGCCATCGGGGTAGCCTGACGAGCGATAGAACGTCGCATGTCGACACCCTGGTTCGGTATTGCCTCGAGAGTTCCAGCCGGAGTGACCCAAGCAATGTTGTCGTGCGGATGTTTCCGCGACGAGGACGGAGCACCTTCACTTGGCTTCCAGGAGTCTGGGAACGCACTGTAGAGAACGTAAACACCATTGGGCACACCCGGAGGAATTGGAAGCGGGTAACCACCACGGTTGGCCGACGGATTGAAACCACTACCGCGAACGATAAGAACATCGCCGCG
Organism: Corynebacterium sp. HMSC063A05; assembly: GCF_001809695.1. NCBI lineage: Bacteria > Bacillati > Actinomycetota > Actinomycetes > Mycobacteriales > Corynebacteriaceae > Corynebacterium > Corynebacterium sp. HMSC063A05. The sequence goes on from NZ_KV798496.1 coordinate 318,339, forward strand.
ATGAACCGTGGCACCTTCAGCTGGTGTGCCGTCCTCAAAAGTGACAGTAACTTCCGGGGATTCAACATACTGCGGATTCTGCGGCTGAAAGTTCTCCGCTGGATTAATCACATTGGGAAAGTTGTCTGGCACGATTGGCTTCGCAGTTTCAGCCATTGCTGGGGATACAAACGCCGAAAGGACCATGGCACCGGACAGCGAAACCGCAGTAACACCTCTGCGCGCACTCTGCCTCACCGGTCGACGCTTGCCTTCTCCAACGGGCGATGATTCGGAGCCGGACGAAAGGCGAGTTTCGTGAGCATCCGCAAGATGGCGGTGGGAATGATCGAAAATCAGGAACTTCAGACTGTGCATACAAGCAATGTACACCTGTATATTAGGCTCACCTAACCTATTTATTAAGGCGCGCCTTATCCACCCCCGTTTGAGTCCCAACGCTGAGATTGGAAGAAATGGCTGAGAGCAAAAGAAAACCGCGGCCAAGCCCAATAGAGCTCGACCGCGGCTTGCTTCAGCAGCTTTGACGCAACCAATTACTCCGCGGTAATCGGCAGGTAGACGCGACCGCCCTGATCAGTGAACTCCTGGGACTTCTCAGCCATGCCGGCCTCGATAGCTTCAACGGAGTCCAGGCCGTGTTCCTTCGCGTAGTCCTGCACATCCTTGGAAATACGCATGGAGCAGAACTTCGGACCACACATGGAACAGAAATGCGCGGTCTTTGCCGGCTCTGCGGGCAGGGTCTCATCGTGGTAATCCAGCGCAGTGTCCGGATCCAGAGCCAGTGCAAACTGGTCATGCCAACGGAACTCGAAACGGGCCTTCGACAGCGCGTCGTCACGCTCCTGAGCGCGCGGCAGCCCCTTTGCCAGGTCAGCGGCGTGCGCGGAAATCTTGTAAGTAATCACGCCGACCTTGACGTCGTCGCGGTTCGGCAGACCCAGGTGCTCCTTCGGCGTGACGTAGCAGAGCATGGCGGTACCAGCCTGCGCAATGATTGCCGCGCCGATAGCCGACGTGATGTGGTCATAGCCCGGCGCGATGTCGGTTGCCAGCGGGCCGAGGGTGTAGAACGGAGCTTCCTCACACCACTCCTCTTCCCACTTCACGTTGTCAGCGATCTTGTGCATCGGAACGTGGCCTGGGCCTTCGATCATGACCTGGCAGCCGCGGGACTTAGCGATCTTGGTCAGCTCGCCGAGGGTCCGCAGCTCAGCCAGCTGGGCCTCATCGTTAGCGTCGGCAATGGAGCCCGGACGTAGGCCGTCACCGAGGGAGAACGTGACATCGTACTGTGCCAGAATGTCGCACAGCTCAGCGAAGCGCGTATAGAGGAAGCTCTCCTGGTGATGCGCGAGGCACCATGCGGCCATAATCGAACCACCGCGGGAGACAATGCCGGTAACGCGGTTGGCGGCCAGTGGCACGTAGCGCAGCAGCACACCCGCGTGAACGGTCATGTAGTCCACGCCCTGTTCACACTGCTCAATGATGGTTTCGCGGTAGATTTCCCAGGTCAGCTTGGCCGGGTCACCCTTAACCTTCTCCAGCGCCTGGTAAATCGGCACCGTACCAACCGGCACCGGGGAGTTACGCAGAATCCACTCGCGGGTTTCGTGAATGTCCTTACCGGTGGACAGGTCCATGATGGTGTCCGCGCCCCAACGGGTCGCCCACACCATCTTCTCCACCTCTTCGGAGATGGACGAAGTCACAGCCGAGTTACCAATGTTGGCGTTGATTTTGGTGGCAAAGCGCTTGCCAATAATCATCGGCTCGGTCTCCGGGTGCTTGTGGTTGGCCGGAATCACGGCACGTCCTGCAGCAACCTCTTCGCGAACAACTTCCGGATCCACATTTTCACGAGCGGCAATGAACGCCATCTCCGGGGTGACAATTCCCGCACGAGCCCATGCCAGCTGCGTCTTGACCTTCGGGGCCTCCTCAGAGCCTGCAACCGCCGGCACCGCCGGAGCCTTCGGCCACGAGTCACGAGTCTTAGCCAACCCCTCCTTCAGGTTCAGTTCCGGGTTTTCCTCGGTGTAAATACCCGAGGTGTCATATGCATCGAAGTGAGTGCCGTCCGTCAGATTGATTCGACGGACTGGAACGCGCAGGTTCGCCTCACCGAAATCGTTGCTGAACGCAACCTCGTCGTAACGCTTGTTGCTGCGGTAAATCGGGCCAGTTGTAACCTCGCCCTCTTTCGGCGGAGCGGATACAGATACACGTGCGGCCATGAAGCAACACATCCCTTTCCTACGCTGGTATTACCCAGATTCAGGTTCGTCCGGTCGACGCTCGATCCCTAGCGTCCTCTCAGTGCCGGAATTTCGGTTGGCACTCCCGTGGTTTTGTAATGCGCCTCATAGTCTAACCAATCGTTCGGATTACTTCGGTCATTACACCCTCGATTACCGCCAACGCTTGACGACGGTACGGAGAACGCACTTCAAAGGCGCAGGTGGTGGCTGTGCAGCGCCGCTGTTTTTCGCGGCGACCGCGTTGTCCACACCCCTAAAAAGTTATCCACAGCTGCTCTATTTTTCGGCTTCTCAACAAGCGCACTTGTGATTGCAGTGTTATATCTTTCTCACACAAATTCTTTGGGGAGGGAAAATTGAAAAAGGCGACTACTGCCGCCCTACTGTCAGCACTTCTATGGGGAATAACTGGGACTAGTTGCGCATCGACGACGACATCCGGCGAGGACGTTCAGCCTGCCGGCGACAATGCGACAACCATCACTACTGACTCGGGCGTGACATTACCTGCGGGTGTGCTTCCACCCAACAATCCGCCGGAACCCGGTGATGCTCCACTTGGCCCCGATGGGCACTACAACTACGACGCACCTGAATTCGTACTGACCAATCCGTGTGATGACCCGGAGATTATGGGGCGTTTAGACAGGCTGGGGTTCCGGGAGCAGACGTACATGGAGGGCCGAATCGAAGGAAATAAACAGATTGGCTGCGTTATTGAATCCGATGCTTCCGGCCTGCTGAGCATCTGGCATGCTGCGGTCGCTCACTCACAACTCGAACGCTACAGTGCCGAGCCTTTGGCTCATCACGAAGGGATTTTCAATTGGGTGACATTCACTCAAACAGAACCTCTAGGAAGTTCCGCCTGCATTGCTTCTGTCGAAACAGAACAAGGGGCTCTCGGATTCGTTATCGACACAACCGGACAAGATAGCCCTGACCCACAGCACCGACTATGCGCTCCCGTAAATGAGCTGTTAATTGATTACTTGGGGGAAGAATCATGATGCATGCCGTAATTCCAACAATCGACTCTGCAATCCAGAAGTTCAGTATTACGAATGTTCTAGCAAGCGGTTCCAGGTTTATGCAGCCAAACTTGGCCGGCTACTCACAGGTTCCGTCACTCCAGCTGGTAGCGACAGAACACAGTCTCGCAATTTCCGGCAGTTCAGGAAGCTCTGCCGCCGTCGGCTTGTCTCTGGGCAAACAGCTCACGTGGGCGCAAACGAATCTCGCTGATTTCCGTCGCGTAATCACTGAACACGAATCCACCATGAATCGGATTCTTCGAAGCATTAACCCATTCAATGGTGACGGCGCTTCCCTTGCCGAAGTAGCGCGCACAAGCGGTGTATTTCAGCGTCGGCCGATGTTTGAAGCTGGAAGTCTCACTTTCGCGCCAGTCACTCTTTCCGCGGAACTTGGTCTCGATGCGAAGTCCCTACTATCCATGTTTTCCTCAACAAACGACGGTGCCGTAGCCGAGGCAATCGCCTACTGGAATAACTTCGCCGACACTATGACCACGTTGGCCAGCAATCTAACCTCCATCTCATCCGGCTTGGTGTCGAGCAACAGCGGTGCTGTCTTCTCTGCTGCGGACTCAACAATGAAAGGTCTGGCCGCACGCGCTACCAGCATCGCCACCGCATCTGAGGTCATGGCCGGGCACCTTGCCGTATTGCCATCTGTGAAGGCGATGGCCGTCAATGCACTATCAGCGATCGAAGCCGAGTCCAAAGTACTCCCAAACCCTGGCGCGCAAAAGGCTTTTGAACAGGCCGAGGTAGCAGCCTTTCTCTCTGGTCCGTATACCGCACAGCTACAGACCGCTATTCCCCGAATTCCTAACCTGGTTTCTGCCGATGCGGGAAGTGGTGTGACCGCCGAGGTGTCCGTTGGAGCCACAGTCGCCGGGCGTTCTGGAACTAGCCAGTTCAGCCTTTCGCCTGCGGGGATGGCTGGAAGCATGCAGGCCGCCAGCGCACCAGTTGGTGCCACCTCAACTGTTCCGGATTCTCCGACACCGCAATCCACAACCGCGAGCCCTTCCGCTCCTTCGCACTTGCAACCGAGCACTTCGACTTTGTCGAGCCCCACAAATCCGTCTGCGACCCCTGTGCACCCAGCATCACCTAGCAGCCCAACGAGCTCCACAATCTCGCCAACATCCCCGACCAGCACATCAGCCATGGCTCAACCGAATGCGGTGAATCCAGCCATGGTCGCTCCTTCGGGAGCGAGCGCCCCACTTCAACGCACATCACCGCAAGGAGTCTCGCCTTACGGAGTTCACGGCAACCGACCGGCTGGCTCCCTCGGCGCAGGACGCACTGCGGGGCTCACACCAGCGAGCAATATCCCGGCACTGCCGTCTTCTGGAAACGCAAGCCCCCGTCCACCGGCCTCGGGACTTTCATCTTTGAGTCCCGGTCGTATGCCAGCGCCAACAGTGGGGCGCGGGATGGGAACCGGCTTGGGTCCCGGGGTTGCTGGTTCTGCCTTACCAAACGCCTCGAATAGCTCTGGACAGCGCGGAAGTGGATTGATGAATTCCCTAATCAGCGCGCGCAACAGTACTGCTACCGGAGCTACGGGTGCTGCTGGCGGAACCGCGGGCGCCGCTGCTGGAAACCGTGGCGCAGGGGCTTTCGCGGCCACCACTGCGGGCAGCCGTGGCGGACTGCTCCAAAAGGGTTCCGCACCGTCGGCACGCAAACTGACAAACGTGGCCACGATCAGGGATAACGATGCCGGCGCTTTCGAGCAGAACGAATACCAGAAGGAACTTTTCGGGGATGCGCCAATCACTATCCCGGCGGTGATTGGCCACAATGTCCGAGCGTAAAGTCAGCGCGTTCAAGCTGATCTTTACCCGCTCCGACGCCACGGGGGGATCGAACGGCGTCCGTGAATTCGCACCTCAACAACGCCTGCAACTTAGACACTTTTTCACCGGCTCCTTGGGCGGGATCGGCTTACTTTTCTTGAAGTTTTAGGTCTAAATCAGCACCCTTTAGAGGTTGTAACTAAACCGAACGTTCGTTACAGTTACTGGAATGACAAGTACTGACCACGCCGCTTCCACGAGGGCTAATCCGCCCACTTCAGTCACCCACAGGTGGATCTTCCTCGCTATCATCAGCGCCGGCCTACTACTCATCGGCATAGATAACTCGGTGCTCTACACTGCTCTGCCGGTTCTGCGCGAGCAGCTCCACACAACCGAGTTAGAGGGCCTGTGGATCATCAACGCCTACCCACTGGTGATCTCCGCACTCCTCCTCGGCACAGGCACCCTGGGCGACCGCATCGGTCACCGCAAGATGTTTCTTGTGGGCCTGACAATTTTTGGCTTCTCTTCCCTGGCCGCGGCCTTTGCGCCGCACGCCTGGGCGCTGGTCATCGCCCGCGGCTGTCTAGGACTGGGCGCCGCGACCATGATGCCGGCGACCCTCGCACTGCTACGTGAGACCTTCCACCACCCTCGTGAACTTGCCACAGCTATTGGCATTTGGTCTGCCACGGCAACACTGGGTGCCGCCGCTGGCCCCGTCGTTGGCGGTTTCTTATTGGAGCACTTCTGGTGGGGCTCAATCTTCCTTATCAATATCCCTGTAGTAGTTTTCGCAATCATTGGCACGCTGATTTTTGCTCCGCCGAATCAGCCCAACCCAGCCAAGCGCTGGGATTTTCTCACCAGCCTCTACGCGATGCTGGCCATGCTGGGCCTGGTCTCGCTCATTAAGGAACTCGCTGGTCATCACTCCTCCACCGTCATCGTCGCGGCTATCGCCTGCGGGCTAGTGGGCGCGGTACTGTTTCAGCGTCGTCAGGCACGTCTCACTGAACCCCTCATCGACTTCTCCGTCTTCCGTTCGCGGATGTTTTCCGGTGGCGTGCTGGCAGCCGCGCTTGCCATGTTTGTCCTGGCAGGCGCCGAATTGATGACGACGCAGCGCTTCCAGATTTCCGTCGGATACACACCACTCGATGCGGGCTTGCTAGTTGCCACCGCGGCACTGGCGTCCTTGCCAGTTGGTGTCATCGGCGGCATGGTGCTGCATCGAGTGGGTTTCCGCACACTCATCACCGGCGGATTCCTCCTCAACGCCATCGGCCTGGCAGGCATGTACTACGGTGTTTCCTCGGGCAATTTCCCGCTCATGATCGCAGGACTGATACTGCTCGGCGCGGGCGCAGGTTCTGTGATGTCGGTGTCGTCGACCGCGATTATCGGCTCAGCCCCAAGGTCAAAGGCCGGCATGGCGGCGGCGATGGAATCCGTGTCCTACGAATTTGGCACACTGATCACCGTCGCAATCACAGGCAGCCTCCTACCCATGTTCTACGCCTTGTTCACGCCTGTCGACGCCAGCATCTCACTCACCGATGCACTTCACACGCCAGCGCTTAACGACGGCGCCCGCGCCGGCCTCGACAGTTCCTACCTGGCCATTTTGATTATGCTGGCTGTCGTTGCTGTCATTGCAGCGATTGCGACTGCGGTGGCATTCCGCGGCAACCCGAAGGAGACTGAATATGCGCACGAGTAAGCGCACTGCCATTCTCGACACAATCGTTGAGATTATCGAGACAAACGGCTTTTCCGAGGTCACCTACGAAAATGTCGCAACTCAATGCGGAATGAGTAAATCAGGGTTGATTTACCACTTCCCCTCCCGCGAAGACATGATTCGCAGCGTCCATGAGCACATGGCGCAGTTATGGGAAGAGGAGCTTATCGAAGCCGCGGGTGGGCCTGCGGAGGAGGTATCCCCCGCCAACCGCCTACGCGCAAACCTCCAGGTCTCGCTGGAGACGGCAACAAGGGCCGAGCTACTCATGTCCATCGACTCTGCCGCCGAACCGGAGCTGCGCGAGATCTGGACGCGCCTTTTGCGCCGGTGGAATCCGCCGGTAGAACAGATTGCCACCGATGAGGAAGCCTGCATGGCCTACGTTGTCCAAATGATTTCCGATGGACTCTGGGCCAACGACTATCTCAACGGCAATCAGCTCACGAAAGCACAGCGTAAGGCAATCGCCGAGGCCGCGGCAAAGCTGATTCCAGAGTCGATGGAGTAGCCAGCTCTAAACGCCCTTGCGCTGAACGTCCTTGAGCTCGGAGTCAGTAGCCAGGCCGTAGTTAGCACCCTCATAGACGGCCTTTGCTCGACTCGTTCCGCCGAGCACATACTCACTAAAGGACAGCACCAGCGAGCCAAGCACATTCTTAGACGGATCATCCAGGTAGGTGCCGTGGTAGGAACCGGTGACTACCGCTTCCCAGGCGGGCCCTTCAGCATCGCGGTAACCACGTCGATCCGCATCAAAAGGAACGATGTCCTCGTGCTCCGCAATGGCCACCAGGCTTGGAATCTCCGGCGGTGTGGAGATTAGTCCAGCGTCGGAAGGCCCTGGGGTGATGGCGACCAGACCGCGGGTGACCATATCGATACCCGCAGCCTGGAAGGCTTTATCCATCCTGTTGTTCAGGAAGATTGCGGAGCCACCACCCGCAGAGTGCCCGACCAGCATCGTGCGGGAGAAATCGATCTTGCCTGCAAGTGGTGTGGACTCGTCCTCATTGGCTGCTGCGGCAACCGAAGCTGCCAGCACCATCTGTGGCGCGAACCAGTTGGTGAAGTTGTAGCCAAGAGCCACGACGTATCCGTGGCTTGCATAGAGTCGCGCTTGCGCGTCGTACATACCCGGCTCAGTACCAATGCCAGGACTCAGAACCATCAGTGGCGCAGACTCCATCGAGTCAATATCCGCCGGATAGATAAGCTGTGCGCCAACTGGGGAGGCGTTGGCCGATTCTGGCAGTACGTCATAGCAGCCGGTGGTGCCGTGGAGACCGTGGAGGTCCCGCAGCACGCGGTTATAGATGGTGTAGACGACACCATCACATGGCATTGCTTCGCGGGTTGCGGCAACTGGATGGGAGCCCATCGCTCCGAACTCCTTGCGCAGCTGCCCCGCCTCTGGGGCGAACGGCTCGGTGATATGGCCACTTTCGCCACCGGAGATGATGCGGTTCACGCCACCCATGACATCCACCAGACCACCGCCAATTTTGTCCACGGTTTCCGAGTTCTGGTAGTCAATAGTGCTTTCGCGTGCAGTGATGTCCGGTAGCTGACCAATGCGCGGTGCCGCTTGCGCTGGCACCTGTCCGCTGAGAACTACACCAGCTACGAGCGAGAGAGCAACCACCTTCGAGAACGTACGCCCCTGCCCTCGGCGGGATGCCAACACGGTCTTTCCGGCGGCACTTAGTGAACCAATCATCGTTTTCCTTAACTCTTGCCAAAAACCTTGGAATACAAATCTACCTAATGCGTAAAGAAGTACGTAAAGACAGAATCATCCTCCCCCATACTTCACCCCTCAAACAATCATTCAGGGCGCTACAAATGTTCACTCTCGCTCAAAATTAACACCCTCACCCCCATTTCCTACCCCCTTTGCAAGAGTGTGCAAATTCAGAAAACCCACCTCACCACCGTTACCCACATATTTTTATTACCTTTTTCCACAAACGCCTCCGCTGCCTCCCCACCAGCGCATACCTTATTGACACCAAGGAGAAAGCGGCCACGCCCACACTCACTGTTAACCGACAACCGAGTGCGCATGGCCCTTAATAAAACCCCCGAACAGAAAAGAACTCCCACAATGAGAATCGGCATCCCTTTAGAACCCGATCCCCAGCAAACAATTGTGGCTGCGACCCCGGAAACCGTCGGCAAACTCGTCAAGCTTGGCTACGAGGTCGCCGTGCAGGCTGACGCCGGCCTGGCTGCAAAGTTCACCAACGCGGACTACGAATCCGCCGGTGCCACCATTGTCGACGAGTCTGTCTGGCACAGCGATATCGTCGTAACGCTCGACACTCCGCCGGAGCAGTTCCGTGCACTGCTTAACGACGGTGCCATGCTGATTAGCCGACTTGCACCAGGCCGTAACGAAGAGCTGGTCGAAGAGCTCGCGCACTGCAACATCACTGCCCTTGCTATGGATGCAGTTCCCCGCATTTCCCGGGCACAGTCGATGGACGTGCTGTCGTCGATGGCCAACATCGGCGGCTACCGCGCAGTAGTCGAAGCGGCTTCTGCATATGGTCGCCTTTTCACTGGTCAGGTGACTGCCGCAGGCAAGATGCCACCAGCTACCGTTTACGTCATCGGCGCTGGTGTCGGCGGACTTGCCGCAATCGGTACCGCCAACTCTATGGGCGCGATTGTCAAGGCAACAGACCTGCGCCCTGAAGCCGGTGAACAGGTCGAATCGATGGGTGCAGAGTTCATCCCGATTCCGGCTGCCACTGAGAAGTCCGAAGATGGCTATGCCAAGGAAATGACCAATGATCAGGCTGCCGCTGCCGCGAAGCTCTACTCCGAGCAGTCCGCGCAAGCTGACATTGTCATCACCACCGCGAATATCCCGGGCCGCCGCTCTCCGCTGCTGCTGACTGCTGCCGATGTTGCAGCTATGAAGCCAGGCAGCGTCATCGTCGACATGGCTGCCGCCGGTGGCGGTAACTGCGAGGTGACCGTTCCAGGCAAGACTATTGTCACTGACAACGGGGTGACCATCATCGGTTACACCGACCTTGCAGGACGTCTGCCCGCACAGGCATCGTCGCTGTACGGCCAGAACATTTTCAACCTGTTCAAGCTGATTACGCCAGAAAAGGATGGCTCTCCAGTTCTCAATCTCGAGGACGAGATTATCCGTGGCATCACGGTGACAAAGGCTCGCCCACAGAATGGTGCCGGCGCTACCGGAGCTGAGATTCTCTGGCCACCACCGCCAATCAAGGTCGCTGTCACCCCTGCTGCCCCGCTGCAGGAACAGCAGGCTCAGCAGGCTGCATTAGAAGAGAATGCGCCGGAGAAGGTTTCTTTCATGGGATCGGGCCTGGGCTCGAAGATTGCTCTGGGTCTGACGGCACTGCTGGCAATTGTGGTTATGCTCAGCGCGCCGCACAGCGTGAGCGCCAACTTCATGGTTCTCACCTTGGCTATCGTGCTTGGCTTCTACGTGATCTCCGCGGTTACGCCACGCCTGCACACACCGCTGATGTCTGAGACCAACGCGATTTCCGGCATTGTTCTGGTGGGTGCGATTCTCCAGGTGGGAAGCTCCAACCTGCTGGTTTCCGGTCTCGCGTTCGCGGCCATCGTGGTCAGCTCCATCAATATCTTCGGCGGTTTCGCCGTCACCGACCGCATGCTTGGCATGTTCGTGAAAGAGGAGGCATAAAGTCTAATGGCTAGCATTGATACTGCTTCGCTTCTGGACTGGACCTACCGCCTGTCCAACGTCGGCTACATTGTCGCCGCTGTCCTGTTCCTCTCTGCCCTCTCGGGCCTGTCTAAGCCGGAGACCGCTCGCCGCGGAAACGCCTTCGGTATTGCCGGCATGGCTGTCGCCGTTGTCATTGCCATCTTTCAGGCACTCGTCACCGCTGACACCAAGCCGGATACTCACTTCTCCCCGCTGATTACCCTGATTCTCATCGCTGTCGCTATCGGCATCGGTGGTGTCATCGGTATCACCCGCGCACGCAGCGTTGCCATGACTGGTATGCCGCAGCTGATTGCACTGTTCAACGGTCTGGTTGGACTCGGCGCTATCTTCATCGGCTTCAACTCGTACATCTTCGCCGAAGATGTTGACACCGATGCCCTGAAGTTCCACTTCGGCGAGGTCTACATTGGCGTCTTCATCGGCGCTGTGACCTTCACTGGTTCCATCGTCGCTGGCCTGAAGCTGTCTGAGAAGATCAAGGGCTCGCCGCTGCTACTGCCGGGCCGCAATGCTCTGAACATTGCCATTCTGGTGGTCACTCTGGTTCTCCTGGCTGTCTTCATCGCAACCGGCACCGAGGGCGGCGCCATCGCATGGGCATGCATGGTTGCTGTGACTGCTTTGGGCCTGTTTTTGGGCTGGCACTTGGTCATCGCCATCGGTGGCGGCGACATGCCGGTTGTCGTGTCCATCATGAACTCGTACTCCGGTTGGGCCGCTGCTTTCACCGGCCTCATGCTTGGCAACCCGCTGCTCATCATCACCGGTGCGCTGGTTGGTTCCTCCGGCGCCTACCTGTCGTACATCATGTGTGAGGCCATGAACCGCTCCTTTGCAAACGTTATTCTGGGTGGCTTTGGCTCCGAGGCTTCGTCGGCAAGCGCTGTGGAAGGCTCCCACACTGAGGTCAACCACGAGGACACTGCAGAAATCCTGCGCAACGCGGACAAGATTCTCATTGCTCCGGGCTACGGTATGGCTGTGGCACAGGCTCAGTACGCCGTCGCCGATCTGGTACGCAATTTGCGTGCCGACGGTAAGGAAGTGGTCTTCGGTATCCACCCAGTCGCTGGCCGCCTGCCGGGTCACATGAACGTGCTGTTGGCAGAGGCCAAGGTTCCCTACGACATCGTGCTGGAGCTGGACGAGGTCAACGATGACTTCGCTGATGTGGATGTCACCCTGGTCATCGGTGCAAATGACACCGTCAACCCGATGGCAGAGCAGCCGGGCTCCCCGATTGCGGGTATGCCGGTGCTGAAGGTGTGGGAATCTGAGCGCGTGATTGTTCTCAAGCGGTCGATGGGTTCGGGCTACTCGGGCGTGCAGAACCCGCTGTTCTTCAACGAAAACACCGACATGCTTATCGGCGATGCGAAGGCGAGCATCGACTCCCTGAATCGCATCCTGGCGGATTCGAAGGTCACCGCTTAAACCCGAAGTAAGCAACGCCGTACAAACCGGAGCCTAGGCGATTAGTTCCTAGGCTTCGCCACGGGCTGCATCACGAACCATGGTGATGTGCTCAATGCCGGCTTCCATGAAGGTCTCCCCGACCTCATGGAAGCCGGCTTTTGCGTACACAGCCTTCGCCTGCGTCTGGGCATGAAGAATCAGCCCCGTATCCGGGTGGTCAGCGATGACCTGCTGCAGCAGTTTCGAGGACAACCCCCTACCCCGGCTCGCAGCATCGACGACAACTCGGCCGATGGTGCGCGGGTAGCTCGACGAGTACTCATCGAGCGTGTCAATTACACGCAAGTACGCGATAATCTTGCGGGAGTCGTTGTCGTCGCGGATGAAATAGTGCTCTGCGGTATCTTCCAGGTCGCGCCAATCCATTTCCGGCTCCTCACAGGACTGCTCAAGATAGAACACGTCGGTACGCAGCGCCGAGATGGCATACGCATCGGTCGCACTGAGGTCGGAAAAAGAAGCTCTCTCAATCATGGTGGCTGATTTTACTGCGAAGTGCTGTGCGACTCTGACAGCTGGCAGACTTTGTGGCGCACCATCGCGCAGGATGACGCCGCAGACCTATGCCGCCCGCACCCGGCGGAATTTTACCTTCGCGCCGGGCACCAATTGCCCAGCTCTCGACAATGACGGCTCCGTCAGCACACCAATGACCGGATATCCACCCGTCGCCGGATGATCAGGACCGAAAATAATCGGCTGCCCCGATGCGGGCACTTGTATCGCACCGGGAACCATTCCCTCGCTGGCCAACTCATGGGTGACCTGGCGCTCAAGAGTAGTCCCACTCAGCCGAAGTCCGACGCGGTTGGCCTCTTGCGTCACGGTCCATGTCTCGTGAAAGAAATCACTGACACTTTCCGACGTAAACCAGTCCGCCCGAGGCCCAGGAACAACATCAAGACGGGCAGCCTCGCTCGACCAATGAGGAGCGGGATAAATTGCGATTGACGAACCCGTCGAATACTCCGGGTCGCCGACTGGCAAGACCTGACCAGCCTGCAAAGGCGCTGGACCGAGCTTGCCAAGCGTATCGTATGACCGCGACCCCAACACTTCCGCGACATCGATGCCCCCTCGAATCGCGACGTATCCACGAAGACCCGCATCGAAGGTACCAAGCCTCACAATCGCCTTCGCCCCGACCACAATTCGGCTATTCATCGAGGTTTTGATGACCTTGCCATCCTGCTCGACGGTCACCTCACCGTGGGCTCCTGCAAAGGAGATAATTGCCCCCTCCGCTACTTGGAACTCCAACCCGCCGACGACGCATTCGAGCACAGCGAGGTTTTCTTCGTTGACAACCATCCGGTTAGCAGCTGCCGCGGACTCGCGGTCGAACGCACCGGAGGTACTCACCCCCAAGCTCCCTTGCCCAGCACGGCCCCAATCCTGAATAGTCGTCAAAATACCGGGTCGAATAATCTCGATAGAATTCTTCATCTCTTCCGCACCCTTTTTCTACGCCGCACTCGCCGTAGAAGTCGCCTCAAATTGAACCTCAGCCCCGGGCTCAAGCAGCGCCGGATTGAGCCGATTTAAGTCCCACATCTCCACATCTGTATGCCCCAAGAGTTGCCAGCCACCGGGCGAATCGATGGGATACACACCTGCGAATTGGCCTGCAAGTCCGACAGAGCCCTTGGGAACTCGGGTGCGCGGCGTCGCAAGGCGGGGAATATCAAGCGGCTCTGGCCATCCCTGACCGCTCCCCCGCACCATGTAATAAAAGCCCGGCGCAAATCCACCGAACGCGGCCGTCCAAGGGCGCTCGCAGTGCCAATCAATTAACGCTTGGGGGCTCATCCCAAGGCTTTGTGCCAAGGATTCAAGGTCCGCGCCGTCATAGTGAACGGGAATCGTCACTGTCTTTCGCTTGTCGACGGTGTGCCTCTGCGTATTGTTGCCCTGCAGCGCGGTTTCGACTGCGCTGAGGTATCGACGAGCCGGCCCGCGAAAGCGAAGTAGGAGCGTTTGGGCTGCGGGTACCCTGTCAACGAGTCCCTCGATCTCAGCCGCCGCAGAGTGTGCACGAAGTACCTTCGCCAACGGATTGGCCGATGATGAATAGTCGATAAGCAGCGCATTTGTTCCCATAGGGCGAATCTCGGCCATGGCGGTGCTGATCCTTTCTTTCTTGCGAGGTTGAAAAACTGCGGTCGATAAGACCGGTGTACGAGTCCGCGCTATACGTGGGCAGCGACGGTAACTCCCGCGTCGACGAGACCTTGGCGAATCCTACGGGACAGTTCGACCGCGCCAGGGGTGTCTCCGTGCAAACAAATAGAGTTAGCCTGCACGGTCAACAGTGAACCGTCGTAAGCGGCGATTGGTTCCCCACTGGCCATTGCAATGACACGTTTGACGGCGGCATCGGGGTCTGCAATGACCGAGCCCGCGAGCGCTCGGGAAACTAGCGTTCCGTCGGAGTTGTATGCGCGGTCAGCAAAAGCTTCCCGAATCACAGGGAGGTCCGCATCGAGGCTGAGCCGTTCGATGACCGACCCCGGCTGCGCCATAATGGCAAGCCCATCTCCGCAGGTGGAGCGAGCGAGCAGGAGCGCCTCCACCACTGCAGTGGCCTGATTTTCGTCCACTGCGATGCGGTTATAGAGGGCACCGTGGGGTTTGACGTAGGAAACTTCGGTACCCACCGCCCGTGCACATGCCGATAGGGCACCAATCTGGTATACAGTTTCGGCTCGCAATTCTCGATGTGAGTAGTCCATGCGACGTCGTCCGAATCCGGCGAGATCGCGGTAGGCGACGTGTGCGCCGATGCGAATTCCGCGCGCGGCAGCTGCCTCACAGGTCTCCATCATGACGCTAGCGTCACCCGCGTGATACCCGCAAGCAACATTCGCACTGGTCACAATGTCCAGTAGAGCGATGTCATCCCCCATCTTCCATGAGCCGAAAGCTTCCCCGAGATCAGAGTTGAGATCGATAATGGCGCCCATAAACGTCGCCGCCCCTTCCAGGTAGTAATGCTGGTCTTTGTACCGTTGATATGTTGGTCCTCATCTGAGCTGTACGAAAAACCGGCCGATTAGCCGAGCATTTCAAACACGCCGCCGAACGAGCGCCACGCCAAGAACCAAGCGACTGCGACACCCACGATTCCGATAGCCGCTAACCACTTCGGGTACTTGTAGCCATTCATGAGGTCCGCACGGAACAGCGCGATGTAAATCAGCACAGTAACGCCAATTGGTAGAACCAAACCGTTGAAGGCTCCGGCGAAAACCAACAGCGTCGCTGGAGCCGTACCGATGACACCGAAGAGCAGCGTGGAAATTGCAATTAGGACAATGGTGATCGTGTTTTGAGTCTTGGCACCAGCACCCGCGGAACGAGTCAGAAACGTTGCCGAGGTGTAGCTGGCACCCACAATCGACGAGATTCCCGCAGCCCACAGGACAACGCCAAAGAATCGCATACCCCAATCGCCTGCCGCAGCTTGGAATGCCTCTGCAGCGGGGTTTCCATCCGTATTGAGGACCACGCCACCCGCGACCACTCCCAAGACAGCTAGGAAAAGTAGGAAACGCATGATAGCCGTGACAATGATGCTCGTAACAGATGAGCGAGTGGTCTGCGCGAGGTGCTCCACACCGCCGGCGCCAGCGTCAAGCATGCGGTGAGCGCCGGCGTATGTAATGTAACCGCCAACAGTGCCACCGACCAGCGTGATGATTGCCAGCAAGTCAATCGTGTCGGGCATGACCGTGTTCTTCAGTGCTTCTCCTACTGGTGGGTTAGAACTGAACGCCACAATTGCAGTGACCAGAATCATCACTACACCAAGCACGACGAGTGCCTTGTCCAGCGCCATACCCGCCCGTCGGGAGAGAAAGAAGCCAATGGCGAGGATTGCAGTAACAATGCCGCCAATCTTTGCGTCCACGCCCAACATCGCGTTCGCGCCAAGTCCAGCACCGCCGACGTTGCCAATATTGAAGACCACACCACCGATGACAATGAGAATTGACATAAGCCAGCCCAACCCCGGAAGCACGGCGTTGCCGAGCTCCTGCGCGCGGCGTCCAGAGACAGCGATTACTCGCCACACGTTGAGCTGAATCGCGATATCAAGAAGCACCGAGATCAAAATGGCAAAGGCGAAAGCTGCGCCAAGCTTGGCCGTAAAGGTTGCGGTCTGGGTGAGGAAGCCCGGCCCGATAGCACTGGTCGCCATCAGGAATACAGCGCCGAGGAGTGCCGTTCGACGCGCCTTGTGGGCAGATGTTGAAGCGTCCATAGCGTAAGGCCTTTCCCTACAAGCCAGACGACTCCCACGTTGAAGGATTCCTACGTTGAAGATCGCCTGCACCGAGATTGTTGAACAATGTCTCGTATGTTAATTGGTGATGACCGCCACACAAAAGTGCTTTAGTAGTCTGTATTACATGACTACCCCCGGAAACATCCTCGACGATCAGACCCACACGTCCTCTGGGGAAAAACAACATGACGTTTCAGTAGCGGATGCCACCGCAACTGTCCTGCGCCGAGAGATTCTCGCCGGAAAGCACTACAGCGGCGAGCAGCTCCGTGAAACCCAACTTGCTGCGCGACTACAGGTCAGTCGCAACACCATCCGACAGGCGTACCGGAAGCTGGAATCTGAGGGGCTACTTACTCACATCCCTCATCACGGCGTTTTTATCGCCTCCTTCGACAAAGAACGCATCCGCGAACTGTATGCTTTTCGCCATGTCGCCGAATGCGGAACACTGCGGTCGCTAAGCAAGAGCCAAGCAAAGCTCCTCGGCGAAGAGATTCTTTCTCTTTGTGGTTCGCAGTCATCATTGAACCTTCCCGAACGGAATAATGCCTTTCACCTCGCCATCGTCAGGGCTTCCGGGTCTCCCGACCTGTTAGCAACCGCCGAATCCATTCAGGCCCAACTCCGTCTTTGCTTCCTCTCCTACCCCCAAAGCATCGAACTCCATGCCCGATACGCCGATCGCCACATCAGTATCGCCAAGGTTCTCATCGAAGACACCCCGCACCACGCCGCCGACCTCCTCAGCGCCTACCTCAACGAGTCCTTCGACGCCGTCACCGCTGCCCTCCCACCTGCCACCCGTTCATAATTAGCAGCTAGGACTACAGTGATGGACATGGCAGCAAATTCAGGCAACGCATACGCAATGACCATTACGGAGTTCGGCCCCGCTGACATTTTCACCAGGACACCTATCGAGCCTGCAGAGCCCGGCCCCGGTGAAATCCTGGTCAAAACCACAGCCATCGGCGCAAACCCGCTGGACTACAAGATGCGCGATGGATCTTCCGGCCTGTGCGCAAAGTTCACCCCTCCCGCGGTGCTCGGACGTGAAGCCGCTGGCGAAGTCGTTGCCGTCGGCGAAGGTGTGGACAGCTTCGCCCCCGGCGACCGTGTCTTCGGCATGCGCAGCTTCGACGACTTCCGCGGCACCTACGCAACGCACAACGTCTTCCCCGCCGACGGTGTGGTCCGAACGCCCGATTCGCTTGACGACGTTACCGCTGCGGGCCTTGCCCTAGTGGGAATCACGGCGACCGTGGCTGTCGAGCAGCTTGCAAAGGTAAAAAGCGGTGACACCGTACTAATTCATGGTGCCGGTGGCGGTGTTGGCCAGCTGATGACGCAGCTGGCGGTCGCCCGTGGCGCAACTGTGTTGGCCAGTGCGTCGTCACGCCATCATGAAAAACTAGTGGGCTTTGGCGCGCAGCACATTGATTACACAGCGGAAGATGTATTCAAGGCTGTGCGCCAGCAGTTCCCCGAGGGCGTGGACGTTGTCCTTGACGGCGTGTATTTCGATACTTTCCTCCCCTCGCTGGATGTGTTGGCATCGGATGGTCGGATTGTGGCGCTGCCTTCGCTGGCCGATTTAACACCGGCGAAGGAACGCGGCATTGAGGCACACATCCCGGCTATTTCGAATGACACGACTATTTATGCAGACCTGGCCGACCGCGTGGTTGCCGGTGAGATTTCGCTTCCTATCGGCCTGACTAAAAATCTCACCGAGGTCGCGGAGGTCCACCGGGTATTGGAAGACGGACACGCTGACGGCAAGGTTGTGATGACCGTCGACTAATTCAAGTGCGTTACTACAGCTCGCGACGAGCGTTCTGATACGTCTTCGTCAGCGAGCACCAGAGCTCGTCGGCATCAGAGATGGCTTCCACCAGCTCCCGGTTAGTCATAGTTTCGCGCTGCTCGCGCAGTCGGTTGTTTAGCTTTCGAGCTCGAGAGAGCTCACCGCGTAGTTCGATGAGCTCCGGCGTAGCCTCTCCGGAGGCAAATACATCTTTGTAGATGGTGCCGACCCCCATTGTGGTGTTCACGTTGTCCCAGGCAGAGAGGATTGCGGTGAGCTGGTACTCGGTGTCCATGGCAATCTGCTGTAGCTCAGCGTGATTACGCTCGGCGAGCTCGTGCGCCTCAGCGCTGCGGCGCACACCGACCCACGCCTGGTATGCAATGAGAATCGCAAGCACCAAGCCCGCAACTGGCAATGCATATTGCAGAATCCACAGCGTGACACCGAAGAGCTGAACAATCAGGCCGAAGAAGAAAAATACGACAATGACCGTCGCGCACCCGTTGTCGGAGCCTGAGCGTTTACTCATCGCGGCGTCACCTCCGCCGCAGCATTCAAAATCGCATCGGCCCCCAGGTGGCTGGCGTAGCCAAGTCCGATGGCTGCTGCCAAAAGGAGTATTGCCAGCAACGTATAGACGATTGCCTCTTTGACGGTGCTAGTGACCGCAATGCGCTGCTCTTCGTAGTCCAGCAGTGCCCGCATATCTTTGGTCGAGGCATTCAAGCGGCGTTCGAGATTAGCCATGTGTTCCTGCTGCTCAGCAGGCGAGATAGCGATGGCATTGAGTGGCACATCAACGCTCTCGACACTGGCATATGCCTGTCGACGAGCACTCTTCACGCTGTCGAACGAAACTGACGGTGCGGGTGGCACTTTAGTTGGCCCAGTGAGATTCCGCGACACCTTATAGTAAGAGCGCGCTGCGGCCCTCGTCAGTTCGTTGTTGGAGTCGCCTTGATTGCCCATAGTGCCGAGTCTGCCACATGAATTTTCTTTGGCTCGGTATCGTCCACCTCATCGAGGATGGCAAAGACATGCATGCCTGCATATGGTGCGGCTTCGGCTCGGAGCACAGTCCCCGGTCCTACCCCTGATGTCGCCAAATAGCGCAGTAGTTCAGGGTCGGAGTCATTAATGCGATCGACTACCACCATCGCGCCGGCTTCGATATCCGTCAGGTCGGTGCGCACTGCGCTGGCGATGGTACCGCTTGCGCTGGGAATTGGATCGCCATGCGGATCGCGCTCAGGGAATCCCAGCATTGCATCAATGCGACTAATGAAATCATCCGAGACCGCATGTTCAAGCTTTTCGGCTTCCTCGTGAACCTCATCCCAGGTGTATCCCAGAGTCGAGACCAAGAAGCTTTCAATCAACCGGTGGCGACGCACCATGATTAGCGCAATGTCTCGCCCACGGTCCGACAGGCTAATGCCCCGATACGGCTCGTGGTTGACAAGGCCACGTGCAGCTAGCTTCTTTACAGCCTCGCTGGCGGTGGGCTTCTTTTCGCCCATCCGCTCAGCGACGTCGCCAAGTGCCACTTTTTCACCGGTGCGCTCGTGCAAATCCCAAATGACCTTGAGGTAGTCCTGGGTCTTTGCTGGTAAATCCTCCACGTGCATTCTTCAAACTCTAGCGCTATTGCGTGTTGACGCAATCTTGAGGGGGACATAGAAACAGCCGGCGCATACACCAATGCAGCCACCAACTGACAGATTCGCCGCCACCGCAATGAATAGCCCCACCAGGCCAATCGCGATACCCATCAATGGCGCCAACACGAATAGCAAACGGGTATCGTTCACTACCCCAACGAGCGCAGCTGCCGGGGCAGCTAGCAGCGCGATGGATAGAATCGTGCCGACAGCCGGAATCAGCGCCACCAGAGTCAGAACGATGAGCCCGCTGGTGACCAGCTGTGCTTTTCTCCTCGAATGCGCGACTCCGAAAGACTCCGGGTCGAAGGTGAAGTAAATCAGCTGCCGCCACCGAGCCACCAGCACCAACGCCACCAGCAGCAAGAGGCCACCGGACAGCGCAATATCAATCTTGTTCACGTTGAGTACGCTGCCGACCAGGAAACTCTCTACCTTCACCGGCAACGGGGCGAACCACTTGTTCAGGAAGTAGCCCAGTGCGAACCCAAATGTCAGCACAATTCCCGCCGCCGAGGACGTCGTTCCCACCTTTGACAGACCGAACAGCGCCCCAATCGGAATACACATCAGAAATGCTCCGATAAAGAGGAACACCGAAATCCACGAGTGGCTCAGGCCGAGCGCTGCCGCAATAACAACGCCCACAACCGCGCCGGGAAAAGTCGCATGTGTAATCGCTTCTGCGAAGAACACTTGTTTTCCCAGCACCGCGAGCACCCCAACTACTCCAGCCAGGGCTCCTACCAGTATCAGTTCGATAATTGGCAAAATCAGGATGCTAGACACGGTCGCCTCCCAGCACGACGCGCAGCCCCAGTGCCATGAAATACAGTCCCACCGAGGTCAGCGCGACGACTGCCTGAGGCGACACCGGCCCCAAAGGCACCAGTGCCAAACCAACGATTCCGCTGAGGCAGCCCACTGCAATCGCGATCGGCACCATCACATGAACTCGGCGAGTCAGCAGTCTCGCCGCCGCTCCCGGCACGACCAGATATCCGACTACCAGCAGCACGCCCACTGCGCTTGCCGACGACACCACGACCGCAGCAATCGCCGCGTTAATGGTGAGGTCGGCGCCCCACACATTGACGCCTGCGGCTTTGGCACCGAAGCGATCAAAGGCAACAAACACCTGCTGGCGCCAGGTCACTGCGATAAGAACCAAGGCGATGGCACAGACAATCAGGGCGCTGGTGAGACGGGAGTCAGTGACTTCCAGCAGTCGCCCGAACATGAGCGCTTCCAGCTGTCCTGACTGGTCACCTTTCTTCAGCGAGAGAATCACGCCGATGGAAAAGAAGCTGGTCAGTACGACTGCTACTCCAGCTTCCGACATGTGCGAGCGCGATACTAAGGTCAGTGCTACTGCCACTACCACCGCAAATGCTGCAGCCACCGGGATAATCATGTCGATGCCGCCGAATACGGCACCGGCCACAATTCCGGGAAAAATAGAATGCACCATGGCCTCCGCATTGAACTCGAGGCCACGCAGGTTCACGATGACACCGACCAGGCCAGAGACCGCCCCGAGGGCAATCAGCAGCACTAGTGGCCTGAACATGAAAGGCGCTACCCCAAGCTCATTCGCAAGCTCAGTCCACATAGGCTGGCACCAACTTCGAGGTCGCACCAAAAGCTGGCTGCTCCGCCACGATTAATGTGTTTTCGCAGGTTTCCTCGGCAAGCACGAGATCATGGGTGGCCGCGATAATTGCCGTGCCATTTTCCTTCAGTTCGTTGAGGAGATTCAGCAGCATCGCCCGATTTTCAGCGTCGAGGCCGTTAAACGGCTCGTCGAGAAGCACGAGTTGCGGACGTGCGACGATGGCACGCGCCAACAGAACGCGTTGCTGCTGACCACCGGAGAGGTTGCCGAAACGTTCACTGGTGCGGTCGGCAAGCCCGACTTTGGCTAGCGCTGCGTGGATGCGTTCTTTGCGGTGTCCAAGCGGTTGGAAGGGGCGCAGTTCGTGCAGCACCCCCATGGCGACGACATCGAAAGCCGTGACCGGAAAAGTGCGATCGAGGTCTGCCGACTGCGGGACGTAGGACACAATCTTCGCGTTGTTGTGCATCTCACCAGCGAGAATACGAGTCCCACCCAGGATTCCGCGCAGCACAGTCGTTTTTCCAGAGCCATTGGCGCCGATGAGTGCAAGCCCGGTACCCGGCGCGACATTGGCGGTGATGTGATTGACGATGGGTACCGCCGTGTAGCCGAATGAGGCATCGCGGAGCGTGACTATGGGCTCGGCAGACATGGGGTTAGCTAAGCGGTTACGGCTCACTTGATGCCCTCTGGCAGCGGCGCGACAGTTCCGTCCCATGCCGTCACAACCTGAGTGACGTTGTGGATGATGGAACCGATGTAGGTTTCGCCATCACTGCCAGCCGGACCAAGGGAGTCGCCGTAGAGTGCGTCCTCACCAACGATGGCCTTGACACCTGCGGCCTTAGCGATCGCCTCAATTGATTTCGAGTTGTTCGAGTTCTCCGCAAACAGCGCAGTTGCACCCGAGTCCTTCACGGTCTTTGCCGCCTCGGCGATATGCGCGACCGTGGCATCCTGCTGCTCGTTGAAATCAGACAGCGCTGCACCGATGAAGTTGATATTGAACTCGTGGGAGAAGTATCCAAAGGCATCGTGGCTGGTAAACAGCACAGGGTCCGACACGGTGGCGATGGACTTATTTGCCCACTCATCCAGCTGATTCAACTTGTCCTGGTAGGCCGCAACGTGGTCGGCGATGGTGGACTTCAGCTCATTGTCGCCACGTTCCTCAGCGACCTGTTCCAGTGCGTAGCCGATATTGGCAACCTGAACCTTGGCGTTCTTCGGCGAGGTCCATACATGCGGATCGAAGCGGAATTCCGCCTCCTCACCGGGTTCTTCCGGCGGGAATGGCCATGGGGCGACATCAATCTTTTCCACCCCTCGGTCGATGGTGTAGTTACCATTCTTCGCCTTCTCTGGTGGCAGCGGCTTGGTTTTGTCCGTGTCCTTGGCTGCCTTCATGGCATCTACGTCACCTGCAGTGAGAACGCCACTGGTTACTGCCATCGTTCCGGAAAAGCCCGAGGACTCAATCGCCTGGTCCAGGAAGTGCTCCAGATCAACCCCGTTGACGAACAAGAGATCGGCGTTACCAGTCTTGGTCAGCTGCTCATGGGTCATTTCCAGCTCATGTGCTGTTGCATTCGGCGCCAACAGACAGGTCAAATCAACTTCATCGATGTCCAGCTGCTTCACGTAATCACAGATCTGTGTCGTGGAAGCCACGACGTTGATTGGGTTCTCGCCGCTGGCTCCCTCACTGCCATCGCCACACGCTGCAAGGCCAGCGCCCGCTAGCAAGATTGAAAGGCCCGCACACATGGACTTAGCTGATCGCGAAAGCTTTCCGGAAATTGTCATGTTGGTGTCCGCTCTTGATTGTTTGTTATTGCTTTACGACGGCTTCGCTGACCGACCGCTTCAATAAAGCTGGTCACTTTAAGGACGGTTGGGGCGCACTTCGCCGTTCATCTATCAGGTGTGAGAGTAAACCTAACGACATCTATTTTCAACCTGTTGAACTCAGATGTTTTTGGTATTACATTTTTTGAAGATAATGATTGAACAAAATCTAACCGCTGGCCGTTGCGCCACAGCACCAACCTTCCCGCCACAACATCAGCCATGATGGAGACATGGAAGCGAAGATTTACCACAACCCCCGCTGCTCAAAGTCCCGCCAAGCTCTCGCCGTACTACGCGAGGCCGGAATCGAGCCGGAGATCATCAAGTACCTAGACACTCCTCCAACCAAGACCGAGCTGCGCTCGCTAATCGAGACGGCCGGCCTGAACGTCATCGATGCCGTGCGCACAAAGGAAGCGGAGTTCAAGGAACTGGGACTCTCCAAGGACTCCAGCGACGAGGAACTTCTGGACGCAATGGTTGCGCATCCACGCCTGATTGAGCGCCCGTTTGTCGTCACCAATAAGGGGGTAAGGATGGCGCGCCCCACCGAGGCCATTAACGACATTCTCTAACCGATGACAAGCGTTAATCGCTTTTACACCAACCCCCTTCAAAGGTCTCCAAGACCAGCAAGTTAACAGCCCGTTAATAGGAGATAAAGCCACTGTAAACTCGCCGCTGAAACGATAAAGCTCTCCGCCTGCTGTCCCTAGCCACCCGCACAGGTTGCACCAGAGGCAGCGGCGGCCTTCAGCGAAAGGACTCTCATTATGAGCAGTCAGAGGCTCGGCTGGCTCAGCGCACCCGGCCCAGCAGCTCCCCTCCCCGAGGAAAAAATTGCCCCGACCTACCGGACCTGGCGATTCAACGTCTTCATGGGCATCTTCATCGGCTACGCGGGCTTCTACCTCATCAGAAATAACATCCCCCTGGTGTCTGCCGTGCTGGAAAAGCACGACCTACTTGGCGCAGCCGGAATCGGCATCGTAGCCAATGCAGTTCTGTTCTCCTACGGCCTATCCAAATTCTTCATGGCCATGCTCTCCGACAGAGCCAATGCCAGGTACTTCCTCCCACTTGGCCTAGCACTGTCCGCGGTCGTAAACCTCTTTGTTGCGTTCGTCCCAGCCATCAGCGCCTCTGTTGCAATATTCGCGACAGTCATGTTCATCAATGGTTGGTTCCAAGGCATGGGCTGGCCTCCCTCTGGACGAGTTGTCGTCCACTGGTTCTCGACATCCGAGCGCGGCACTTTGATGTCGATCTGGAACACTGCCCACAATGTCGGCGCCGCCGTCGGCGGTGCTCTGGCAGCCTGGGGCTTGCATTCGTTCGCCACTTCCGACGCCGACTGGACTCCCGCATTCTGGCTACCGGCAATTGTCGCGCTCGCGATTGCCGCCATCGCATTCCTGCTGATTCGAGATAACCCGCAATCCATGGGCCTGCCTCCGGTCGAGGAATACCGTAACGACCCGGACAAAGTCGAAGGAACTAATGACGAGGCACAAGAACCCTGGTTCACAATCGTCAAGAACCATGTTCTTACCAATCCGGTTATCGTCATGCTGGCACTTGCCAATGTATTCGTCTACGCACTCCGTTACGGAGTTCTTAACTGGATTCCGATTTACTTGACAAACGAATTGCACAAGACCAACGTCACGGGCGGAATCATCGGATTCATGCTCTACGAGGGCGCAGCAATTGTTGGCACCCTGCTGTGCGGTTGGGTCTCCGACAAGGTCTTCAAGGGTTGGCGCTCAGGCGCCGGCATGCTCTTCCTGGTTGGCACCGGCATCACCATTTTCGCATATTGGCAGCTACCCGCCACGGCACCATTGTGGATGTTCTACGTGCTCATCTCCCTGATCGGCGCACTCATTTACGGTCCAATCATGCTTATCGGACTGCAGGCCATCGACCTCTCGCCTAAGTATGTTGCGGGAACCGCAGCTGGTTTCACTGGATTGTTTGGATACCTTCTCGGCGCAACACTCGCCTCCACTGGTGTCGGCCTCTTGATCGACTTCGCAGGCTGGAATGTTACATTCGCGACTCTCATTGGAGTTGTCGCTATTGCGTTTGTCCTCATGATCTTCGTCGGCAAATACGAGCGCGAAGTCATGCACAAGGCAGATGAAGCCCGCACCAAAACAGCTCAATAACTGTCAGTCACGGTGTTGCTAGTCGAATATCAACTTCACTCCGTGGGGCCAATACGGTCGCAAGGTCACCAATTCATCGGTACACTCTATGTCACAAACGAAAAACGCGAGTAGACATTACGAATGGAAGGAGACTTCACCATGGGACTTATGGACAAGGCCAAGGAAGCACTGAGCAACGAAGAGAACACCGATAAGGTTCTGGACAAGGCTGAGCAGCTAGGCAAGGAGAAGCTCGGCGAGGACAAGGCCGACCAGATCAAGAAGGCTCGCGACATGGCAGACGAGCGCCTGGGCGACGAGAAGTAAGCTACAGAGCTTTTCACCCCGCATTAGCACCCCACTTTCACAGGGGAGCTGGTGCGGGGTTTTGCTGTCCTTAGGAGATCCCACAGGACCGCTGACGCGCCTTTATTGACAATTATTTTCACATTGTCCATCATTAGCCAAGTGAAAACTATTGTCGATAGAGCTTCTCTTCCGCGTCCTCGAAACCAAAAACTTCGATCCCGGCTCTTCGGCTTTCTGTTTTTCCTGGCCGTCCCCGCCACAATCCTCTTGGCGATCTCCATCGGCCCCGCGGGAACCGGTTTCAGCAACGGCATCGTCGCACTGCTCACTCCGCTCATCAATACGCTTTCCGACGACCTCCCAGCTCTCAACCACCTTCTGCCAGAGATATCCCCTGCCACGCAATCACTTGTCTGGAGCATTCGACTACCGCGCGTCCTCCTTGCGGGACTGGTCGGCGCCTCGCTCGCTGTCGCAGGCGCAACCATGCAGGCAGTCTTTCGCAATCCACTGGCGGAACCCGGTGTTACCGGTGTCTCCTCCGGTGCAGCAGTGGTAGCCGTTATTCTCATCGTCACTGGCGTGGCCGCGAAAGCGCCGTGGGTTCTCTCGGCAGGCGCGTTCATAGGCGCGTTGCTGGCTGTCATATTTGTCCAGATCGTCGCCGGTCTCAATGGCGGCAGCGGAGCCACCCTGTTGCTCGTCGGTATTGCACTCAACGCATTCCTCGGCGCAGTCATCGCCGCCACCATCGCAAACGCACCACACAGTGATGACGCACAACAGGCCATGTTCTGGCTCAACGGCGATTTAACTGCTGCCAATTGGCAGGACATTGCGCTGGCAGTCGGCCCCATTACCGTCGGCACGGTTATCTTGATGATGCTCATTCCCGAACTCAACCTGCTCCTCCTCGGCGAAGAACAGGCCGCTGCCACTGGTATGCGCACAGTCTGGATCCGGCAACTGCTACTCGCCCTGGCTGCTTTAGTCACGGCAGCGGGCGTCGCTGTCACTGGCGTTATTTCCTTTGTCGGATTGGTCGTCCCGCACCTGATTCGCCTTGCCATCGGCCCCGATCACCGCAGCCTGCTGCCCATTTCTATGTGCCTCGGCGCAGTGTTTCTCATTCTCGCCGACCTCGTCGCCCGCAGTCTCTTTTCCCCAGTTGCTCTGCAAACTGGCACAGTCACCGCGTTCCTTGGCGCACCTGCGCTACTCGCGTTGATTCTTCGGCAAGGTGGTCGCCAGTCATGAGTCAGCAGACGCAAAATCTCACTGACCACGTCACTAAGCCAGACACCGACAGCACCGCGCTGCTGCGGGCTACCGACCTCAGTGTCGGTTACCGCAATCGGACCGTCGTAAGTGGCGTGAACCTTGCTATTCGACCTGGCGAAGTCCACGGCATCATCGGCTCCAACGGCACCGGAAAATCCTCCTTGCTCCGTGCTATGGCTGGCATTGTGACACCGAGTTTGGGGCAGGTTGAGCTCCTCGGCACGCCGCTGACGAAGCTTCGTGCCCACGAACGCGCCACTCGATTGGCGTACCTGCCACAGCACACACCGGCCGATGCTGCTATTGACGTTCGAACTGTCGTGGCACTCGGCAGGTACGCGCACCACCGTCGGCGTGACCGTTTCCGCAGCTCACTAAACTCCACGGACCACGACATCGTCGCCTACGCGCTAGACCGCGTTGGTGTCACCGCACTCGCCGACCGCCCTATCACGGCTCTGTCCGGCGGGCAGCGGCACTTGGTGTTCATCGCAAAGCTATTGGCACAACAGGCCAAGGTCATGCTTTTCGACGAACCCACTGCAGCCTTGGACATCGGGTTTCAGCTGGAAATCCTCGAGCTCGTCGGCGAGCTTGCCGACGAAGGCCACGGTATCGGAGTCGTCCTTCATGACCTCAACCTCGCTGCCCGCAGCTGCCACCGGCTCAGTGTGATTCACAACGGCGGATTGGAAGTCACTGGTTCCGCCGAAGCGGTGCTAACACCTCCCCGAATAGATGCGATTTATCGCATCTCCAGCGCTGTCGATACCGATCCGCATACCGGTTCGGTGCGAGTGACGGCGTTGGCTCGGGCTCGCCCGGCTGACTGATTGCGGCTAACTGATTCAGACTGACTGATTCCAGCTAGCGATAACGCAACTGAAAACTTTCCCGACAATCAAAACTCAACATTCAAAGAAGTACTTTCGTGTTTTCACCAACTTCTCCTATCTCTGCCTTGAAGCGAAACTCTAAAAAGGCCTTCGCTCTGCCGTTGATTGCAGCGCTCCCACTCGCTGCGGTGGTCGCTTGTTCCACTTCGGAGGAGGCGTCGCAGCAGCCGTCGTCAAGCGAAACTACGGCGAACCAGCAGGCGCAGTGGCCGCGTACTGTGACCGTTGGCGACCACGACGTTACGGTGCAGAGCCAGCCGAAGCGCATCGTTGCACTGTCGACCGAGGTTGCAGATCTGGCGCTGGAACTGGTTGGGCCAGATCGTGTCGTCGCGGTGACGAAGAACGCGCTCGATGAGAGCTCGGGTAATCAGGTTGAGCTGGCGCGTCAGGTGCCCAATGCGATTGCCAATTCCACAAAGCCGGATCCGGAGCAGATTCTGTCCTATGAGCCGGACATGGTGTTGATGACTAGCCGCCATGATCAGGAACAGTCGGCAAGTAAGCTGCTGGGTGCCAGCGATGTTCCGACCGCGGCGTTTTCCAGCAGTGATTTCGCTTCGCCGAAGGCGCTGGCAGAGTCGGTGACCACGCTCGGCAAGTTGCTCGGAGCCGAAGACAAGGCAGCCGAAATGGTTGCCAAGATTGAATCGGAAACCGAAGAGATTCTCTCAGGAATTGATTCCACAACTAAGCCAAAGACGCTGGTTCTGTTTGCCCGCGGCGGCCAGAAGATGATTATGGGAATGCAGTCGGCGACGACGAATCTCGTTGAGCTGGCCGGTGGCGAGCCGATTTCGCCAAAGGGCAAGCGCCCGGGTGCCGTCCCCGCGGATCCCGAGACAATCGTGCAGCTCAATCCGGATGTCATTTTGATTCAGGATTTCCACGGCCAGGGCAAGGCTCCATTCCAGGAGTTGCTGGATAATCCGGCGCTTGCCGACGTCGCTGCGGTCAAGAATGATCGAGTGCAACTGATCGATGCGAAGACGACCTCTGGCACCGCCGGAATGCATATGCCCGATGGACTGCGTGAGATCGCTGACGCGCTGGCTAAATAGAAGATAGGTTTCACGTCGCTATGTGGATTCATGAAGCACTGACTTCGCCTCCCCGCGGAATGCACTGGGTTTTGTTATCCAGCTGGGGGCGTAGCTTTTTCTTCGCTCTCAGTGCTGTGTCTCTTGGACACGCGCTCGATGCTCTAAGCAGTTTGCACGGCGGTATGACATTCACCAGTGGCGGCAATTGGTTTGGGGAATGGGGACTTCATGAATCCCTGGCCGCTACAATTGTGGCGGTCATTCTGGGAAGCCTCTGTGCTTATGTCACCGAGGCACTACCACCACGGCTAGCTGGGGAGCAGGAAAAGCTGTGGCGCTCGCATGTGGTTGGCAGTGTGCTGAAGCCGGAGTTTTCTGCTCCTGAACAGGCCACGAAGCACGCACATGGAAAAGGGCACGGTGGCGGGAAAGCTGGTCACGCACCTCGAAGCGCCGCCAACACTGGCGAGGGTCTACTCTTCGATACCGCAACCACAAGCGTCGAACAGACCGCGAATTACCGAGCGACATTTCTCGCCCCCACGTTGGCCTCGTTTAGTGCTCCACTGATCATTTTGGCGGTCTGGGCTTTGTGGGTGGATACGAAAACCGCCTTGTGGCTGGCACTATTTTTCATTTCCACGCCGTTGATCATTATTGGTGCTGGAAAGATTCTGCGGAAATCCAATGCGACGTATCGCCGAAAGCAAGCAAAGGCCACCCATGCGTACTTGGAAATGCTCGAAGGGCTGGGAACATTCAAAGTTCTTGGAGCAATTGACCGGGTCATGACGCGTTTTGCCAGCCAAACTCGCACCGCGATGGCTGAGCTCACCGCCCTGCTCGCCCGCAATCAGCTGATGATTATTGTCAACGATGCTGTTTTTGGAATTGCAATGTCGACTACAGCAATCGGCCTTGTCCTGCTGCGTTTACAGGCCGGCGCAATCAGCGTAGGCACTGCTCTCGCAGGTGTTTTTCTATCCGTTCTGCTCTACGAGCCCGTTAATCGTGTCGGTCGGACCTTCTACATCGGACTCGGTGGACGCACCCATCGAAATGGAATTGTGGAGATGTTCGGTGAACCTCCAGCTGAAGCGTCCACAGCCGCAACAGCGCATTCCACCGATGCCTCCGCGCCGCAGGCACCGCACGCACAGCACGCACCGGAGATTTCCCTCCGCGATGTCAGCGTTGACATCGGCGAAAAGCGCATTCTCTCCGATATCAACCTGACAATTCCAGCCGGCAGCAGAGTCGGCATCGTTGGCCCCAGCGGTTCCGGAAAAAGCACACTCCTGCGTGTACTCGCAGGCCTGCAGCCACATTCCGGGGAAGTCTCCCTCGACGGCCACGCTCTTTCAACCCCGGAGTTGCTCGCCAACTCGCTACTCATCTCCCAGCAACCAGCCATTTTCGGCACCACCGTCGCGGACAATCTTCGCATCGCATGCCCGGACGCAACGGCCGTCGATATGCGAAAAGCACTTCGCGACGTGCACTTACTCACCGAAATCGAACAGCGCCCTGGTGGTCTCGATTCGGAAGTCGGCGATCAGGGCAATTGGCTCTCGGGCGGGCAACGACGCCGCCTGGCCATTGCGCGTGGTCTGCTCGGTACTGCTCCGATTGTGCTTCTCGACGAGCCGACAGCGGACATCGATCGCCGGACGGAAGGTCTCATCAAGGAGTCCTTGACCCGCCTCGCTGAAGGTCGCACGAGCATCATGGTCGCTCACCGAATGGAGGCACTATCGGACGTTGACCTGGTCATTGTCGTCGCTGAAGGCCGGATTGTGGCTGCGGGCAAACCCGACGAATTGAGCACAAGCAATGAGTATTACGCACGGGCGCTGACCGAGGAGAGCTGACATGAACAACATCATCTGGTTGCTGCGCTTTTCCGCACAGGCTCGCGGGGCGCTCAGCGCATCTATCCTCGCACGCGTGGTTGGGCACATACTGGGTGCATTAATGCTGGCCGTGCCTGCCTGGGCAATTGCCACAATTGCGCTGTTGAAGTGGGACGCAACCGGCTCGTCGCAAAGCAAGGGCATGACGTGGACCTGGGCGGTCATTGGCGTGATTGCGGGGCTGGCGCTGCTGAAAGCGATTCTGCGGTATGTCGAGCAGTACCTCGGACATTTGGCGGCATTTCAGCTGCTCGGCGAGCTGCGACTGTGGATCGTCGAGCGCCTTATCCCGCAGGCGCCCGCGATAACCGATGGGCTGGGTACTGCCAGGATCCACACGATTGCGATTCGTGATGTTGACCGTGTGGAAGTCTTCTTTGCGCACACAATTGCGCCTGCGGTGACGGCCGTATTAATTCCTCTGCTGGCAGTCGTGACAGCGTCATTGACTGCCGGAGCACTGCCTACGATTGTTCTGGCACTGACCTTTGCGGTTGGCTTTGTGATTGCGCTCGCAGGCGCTAAGAAGACGACGGCGGAGGCCTCCGCAACGAACTCCACACGCACGGAAGTTGCGCAGTATATCGCCGATACACTGCGACTTCGGGAGGAAATCCTCATCTACGGCGCAGCCGAGCAGCGGCTGCGGGGACTGCGCGAGCTCGACGAGCAGCTCACCCAGAAGATGCGTGCAGGCGGCAAGCGGGCTGGACTGCGCTCTGGTGCGACTGGGCTTCGGATTTGGGGCGGCAGCATCGCTGTCTTTTGTGCTGGTATCCCGGCGCTTTCAGCCGATCACCGCATGCTGCCCGCAGTTTTGGTGGCGACGTCCCTGGTGGCGGGAACAGCTGCATCGATGGATTCGATCGAGCGCCTGGCATCTTCTCTGCCAGCAGGGCTCAATGCAGTCACTCGGATTAGGGAGCTGGCCGCGCAGCCACCGACTGTGGAAGAACCGCGGCAGCCGGAGCAGCTGGAGATGCCGAATCAGTTTGAACCGCGACATGCGCAGGGCGCCCGGGCCAACTCCGCCGACCCTGTCCCTGCCCTCGAACTGAGCGATGTCAGCTACCACTACCCTGGCGCCGACAGCCCGGCACTGACCAACATCAATCTGCGCATTGCCACAGGCCAGTTCATCGGTGTCGTCGGCCCAACCGGTTCGGGCAAGTCCACACTCGCCAGGCTAATCCAACGGCATGTCGATCCGGATTCCGGCGAAGTCATCATCAACGGCCACAATGCCCGTGACCTCGGCTCAACCAAGGTCTGCCGAGCTGTTGTTGTCGCAGATCAGAATCCTTTTCTCATGGAGGCCACCGTCGCTGAGAATTTGTGTCTCGGCTCACCTGATGGCTGCGAGGTTCCCGAATCACTGATGCGCTGGGCACTCGAACTCGCCGCCATCGACCCTGCTGAGCTGCCGCTGGACAGGACCATTGGCCGCCGCGCACAGCGGCTTAGCGGTGGTCAGCGTCAACGACTAGCGCTGGCTCGCACCTACTTACGCGCGGTACTTGCCGACGGCTCCGTACCCAACGGCCCCGTCGCACACCTCGCCGGAAAGATTGTCATTTTCGATGAAGCCACCAGCCACCAGGATCCACTGACGCAGGCTCGTATCGTGGATAATGCCCGCTCATGTGGCGCGACCTGCATCTTCATCGCACACCGACTTCAGACGCTGGCTCAAGCCGACGACATCCTAGTCATCGAAAACGGCCAACTCATCGAGCGCGGCACTTACGACAACCTCTTGAGCGCCGACGGGGCCTTTGCTCGACTTGCGCGCGCCGAGGTCTAGGCTCGATCTAGCTCTCCGCGCAGGTCTTCCGCAGCACTCGGATACTCGCCTAGTGATCCTCGACGAGCTCGCGGAGCCGCGCAAAGATTACCGCGCCATCGTGGCGAATACCGTCATGCTGGAATGCATTGGTCACATGTGGCCGCAGGTCGCGGTAGCTGTTGGCTGTCTCCATGGAGTACTCGAACGGTACGAAAATGTCGTCAAGATAAACCGCGGCTGCCGCGGTCGGAGCGTCGGCAAGCAAACGCGCGGAATCATACGGTGAGCTTTCCCAGGTGTGCTGCGCCAATTCTTCGGCCTTTCCCTTGAACGGAATAAGCGCGGGATCTTCGTCGAATTGCCAGGGGAAAATGTGCTCGCCGGTGAGGTAAAACGGCTCGTCTCCTGCGGGATTGGCATTTTCTTCGAAACCTGGAACTTCCTCGCGAATGCGGTGAGCTGCCCAATTAGTTGTGGGGTGGTCCCCGACGCCACCATAAATAGATTCGTGAATCGCGGCGTATAGCGGACCGTCGGCGAAACTCACGCGGGATCCGACATCGGCTAGGAAATCAATGCGCAATTGCTTTTCGCCATCGCGAATGTTGAATGGCTCTTCCAACAAATACGCCAGATTATGGAATCCATCTCCGCGGCCTAATTCAATTCCGATGGTTCGGAATCGGCGAGAACTCAGACGCTCACCAGTGGGGAGAGTTTCTGCAGATTGCTCCAGGTGCGCACAGATTTCTCGAATGCGGTTTTCGGCCCAAGGATACTCGCGATAAAAGCGCTCGTGGCGGGTGCGCAGCTTCCCATATGTCGTGCGATAAAGGTCATCAGCGCCACGGTCCAGAACGGGCAAACCACCTGTGAGGTAAGCGTGCTCCACGGATTCCGGATAGCGGCTGAGATATGAAGTAATGCAAAAACCACCAAAGGACTGCCCATACAGTGACCATCTCGCAATGCCCAAATACTTTCGCAATGCTTCCGCATCTTCGACAATGTATTCCTGACGCAATTGCGCAAGCCGCGCGGCCGGAATACCCGCAATATTGGCCGCATCAATTCGATGCGAGCGTCCCGTGCCACGTTGATCCAAAAGAATCACGCGGAATTCCTTCAGCGCCTCACCAATTACTCCGCTAGTTCCCACCGGACGCGGTGCCGGGAAGCCTGGACCTCCCTGCAAATAGACAACTGCCGGCGCGTCCTCATTTCCTGGCGCATAGATCTCCCTTGCGAAGAGCTCAAATGTCGCAGCATCCGCAGCCCCGGCAAAAGGATCCCAGGGAACCTCAAGGGTGTGTTCCTTAATAATGTGCCCAAAATGCCTGCTCACAGTACTCGTCGATGCCATGTCTCTACCGCTCCTCTAATCCCGCTGGTCGTATTTCTTCATTAGCTTTGCGACGAGCAAATCGGTCGCCTCATCGTCAGCAAGAATTTGATCCAACATCTCCCGGTATTCCCGCTGCCGCAGCGCAGTATCTTCCCCGTAATCGTCATAGGAATCGCCGGATAGGTCCACACCGAAATTGGATTCATCGCTTTCGTCTTGCTCTGTCTCCTGTTGTGCCGACGGAACTTCCAGATCCGCTGGGAAGTCCGCATTGAACTCCTCCAGGAATTCCTCCGCGTTGGCCTCTGCGTCGGAACGCGATACTCCCCTATCGACCTCAGCCTGAATGCGACGCTGCAGCGCCTTTTCCATCTGGCGGTGGCGCCAACTGCGCAGGCGCGCGGGCTCGAAGCGTCGACCGACCTCACGGCTCTTGCCCTCTGCGCGACGCGCGAGGACCGCAATCTGCGACGCGGTGTCGTTCAATGGTGCCCACTCAGAGCGTGCCGATACGCGCCAATTGCCCCAGTACCCCAGCAGCGACAGCAGAATGCTGACGACGGGACCGACGACCATGGACACGGCCATAAATCCCAGATGGTGGCCTCCGATGACAATAATTGCGCAAGCCACGGCGGGGATGACCGTGGGCTGATTGCCGCCGAAAACAGCGGGTACCCGTCCGGTAACAATGTCACGAATCATGGAACCGCCAGTGGCTGTGAAAACGCCCATCATGATGCACGGCAGAATGGGCAAGCCATACGTGACACCTTTGACCGTTCCCGTAGCGGCCCAAAGACCCGAAACCACAGCGTCACCGTGGACCTGAACGTATTCCCAGGTCTTACCTTTGAAATAGAAAAATCGCGCGATAAGTGCACCGGTGAATGCCAGGATTAGGTACTCCGGCTGACTCATTGCGGCGACGGTGCCCTGGTTAATCAGAACATCGCGAATCATGCCGCCACCCAGTGCAGAGAACAGTGCAATAAAGAAGAACCCGATGATGTCGTAGCCTCGTTGCCGGGCGATGGTGCCGCCGATGATGCCCATGAGCAGGACACCACTGACATCGGACCACCGGTACATCGACTCGATGAGCGGATCTACTTCTGCGACGTTCATGATGTTCAAGCTTAGACGCTGCTATTTTTCAAGCATCAACGAAAGGTCGGGATACCCATGGAAAACGCTGACACCTTTGTTTCGGAACGCCCCAGTGGCAGGCTCATGCGCGGCATCGCAACTGCTTCCCGCGCGCACGATGGGCACTACCGAAAGGGCTCTGGCGTTCCCTATATCAGCCATCCAATGGCGGTAATGCTGATTGCGGCGAGCGTGACTAACGACGAAGACGTGCTGTTGGCAGCCCTCTTCCACGACATTTTGGAAGACGTGCCGGAAAACTACTCACGTGCCGAGATGGAAGATGAGTTCGGACCTCGCGTGGCCACGATCGTCGATGGCGTCACCAAGAATTCTTCCCTGCCCTCCTGGCAGGAGCGTGCCGATGCCTACCTGGAGCAACTTTCTCGTGGCAGCGCGGAGTCAATCATCGTGGCCGCCGCGGATAAATTCCACAATCTCAGCCAAACTCTGGAGGATTTAGACCGCGAAGGCCACTCCCTGTGGCGACGCTTTCGTTCAACTCCGAGCCAGCAGCTCTGGTGGTACACGAATGTCCGCAACGTAATCGCCGAACGACTGCCCGACATGCCTCTGTTGGACGACTTGGACATTCTAATTGAGCGCCTCGATTCCTGGGTACAAGCGGCGTAACCTGCGTTTTTCCAATCGCTTTAAGTTATAAAAACATGTCTAGGCATAGCCTGAACCACTCCGGCAACGGTACAGTGGCAGCCTACGTGGCTCGGATATTTATCACGATATAGAGGCCACGCAACAACAATCCGACAATAGATCCAGGAATACGCAACAGGAGAAAAACAGTGACTTCCACTGATGCATCGTCCACAACCGAACTGCCCACCACCACTCAGCAGTGGGTTCTAGCTTCCCGACCGACCGGCCTGCCGACTGACGAGAATTTCCGCCTCGAGACCGTCGATTTGCCAGAGCTTAACGACGGCGACATTTTGGTAGCCAACTCGGTCGCTACCGTCGATCCCTACATGCGTGGCCGGATGAACGACACCAAGTCGTACGTTCCTCCTTTTCAGCTTGACCAGCCAATGACTGGCGGCGCTGTGGGCACTGTCCTTGCGTCCAAGTCGGATAAGTTCCAGGTTGGCGACGCTGTCCGCCACTCTTATGGCTGGCAGACCAATGCTGTTATTGCCGATTCCGAGGCAACACCGGTTGACCTCAACGTTGCACCGGCTGCTGCCCACCTGGGCATCCTTGGTCTTACTGGACTTACTGCTTACGTTGGCCTGACTGCTGTCGGAGAGATGAAGGAAGGCGACGTCGTCTTTATCTCTGGCGCTGCTGGTGCGGTCGGCTCGGCTGCTGGTCAGTTCGCCAAGCAGATGGGCGCAGCCCGTGTCATTGGCTCCGCCGGCTCGGACGAGAAGGTTGAGCGTCTACTCGAACTCGGCTTTGATGCCGCCTTCAACTACAACGACGGCCCGGTTGCAGAACAGCTGGCAAAGGCCGCTCCAGAGGGCATTGACTTCTACTTCGACAACGTCGGTGGCGACCATCTCGAGGCAGCCATCGGCGCGATGCGCACCTTTGGCCGCGTTGCTATGTGTGGCGCAATCTCCCAGTACAACAACACTGGAGCTCCGACCGGACCACGTAACTTGGCTCTGGCGATTGGCAAGTGCATTACTCTGCGCGGCTTCGTCTTGGGCAAGTACCTGCACCTGGCAGGTGAATTCCAGGAGCGAATGGCTCCGCAGGTCGTCAGCGGTAAGGTCGCCTACGATGTCACCACTCGCCACGGTATCGAGAACATGCCAGCTGCATTCCTCGAACTGTTTAGCGGAGGCAATACCGGCAAGATGGTCGTAGAGTTCTAAATAACTGTCATCGAGTTTGGAGCTAATTCGTGAACACACAGAAACCTCGACTGCTTACGACCGACACACTGCTAGTTCAAGAAACACGCAACGTTATGCGCAGTGAATACTCTATTTTCGATGACAACGGCACCCAGATTGCCCAAATTACCCAAGCAGGATCACTGGGTCGACGCATGTTGGGCATCGGTGTCAAGTACGACATCTTCGATGTGGACGAGGATGGCAAAGAGGGCGACAAGCTCCTCACCATCACCGACCCCGCGAACGTTTTCGGCGACACATACAAGGTTCTCACACCCAACGGCGCTAAAATCGCCACAGCCAAGACCAAACGATTCAGCCTAAAATCACGGCTAACTTTGTCCGTCAAAGGGCTTTCCGACGTCGATGTTGACGGCGGCTTCCGCGGTAAAAATTACGCACTGACCAGCAAGGGACGCCCGATTGCGAAGATTGACCGGAAGTACCGTGGTCTCAAAGGCGCTATTACCGGCAAGGACACGTACGCTCTGCATTTGGAGCCGAACTTGAACGAGGAAACGCGGGCTGCGGTGATCGGTACTGCGCTGGTTATTGACATTGTCAGGCGCAAGAACGATGAGGCTGTAGCGGTTAGTGTGAGCTAGCGCTTCCGCCTTGTTAAAGAACTGCCCTGCTAAGGCGTCACCTTGTGCGGCGCCGAGACTTCCTTCAGCCTGCTGGACATAGCGACACCAACCAGTCCCATTAGTGCCAGGAAGATTAAAGCTGCCGCAGGGCCGAAGCTGGCGATAACACCCGAAAGCGCACCGACGATGAGCAGGACAACGCCCATGATGGTGTTGGCTGCTCCGACATACTCGGTGCGCTTGTCGCCTTCTGCCATGTCCACAACATAGGTCGAACGAGCCACGCGAACACCGGCGTGGACGACGGACATCGCGAAGAAGCCGAGCGGGAAAATCCAAGCGTTCGCACCGGCGGAAAGCCAGTGAGCACTTGCGACCAACAAAAAGAGAACAATAGAACCGACCAGCGAAGAGTAGGTCAACACCTTCTTCGAGGATTTATCCGACCAGATTCCGGCGACTTTTCCACCAACCAAAGAGGCGAAGCCTGCGGCGAGCATGAAGATACCGACATTGGCGCTTACTCCCCCGCCGCTACCGTCAGAGGCTTCCAGATCAGCTCCCACCTGTGCACTTAGGGTTACGATGAACGACGTGGATAGTGCTGTGACCAGCAACAAACTACGGACGATCACAAAGTCGCGGAAGTTCTTATCCTCTTTAAAGAGCCGCCAGGTGTCCTGCCACCAGGTTTTATTCGGTTCTTCCTTGTCCCCGTCGTTGGTGGGCTCAACAATCCCACGGAAAATCAAAACTGCTGCTACCCACGACAGTGCCGCAACAAAGATGAGCCCCGCCACGATTGGTTTGGTGACGTTGTCGCGGATAATCCACAACACTGCACCAACAATAATTGCGGCGACACCGCCCAACATCGCAGCTCGGCCACTAATCTGCCCGCGCTGCCCCTTCGGAATCGTGCGGCCCTGGACATCCTTTGAGGCCATCGAGCACAGGGCTCGGGCCGTCGCAAAGCCTGCAAGCGCGACGATGACAGCGACGCCGAGCGCGGTGCCTTCTAGGAACAACGCAGCCAGACCAATCAGCGCTGCTGCGATGGCTTGCCCCAAAGCACCAGCGATCCAGACGGTTGTGCGGCGCGGGCGAGATTTCACCCAAGGTGTGAAGGCGGCCTGCGGAAGCATCGAACCGGACTCGCGCACCGGCACAAGCATGGCGATGAAGAAGCCCGGCGCGCCAGCCGAATGCAGCAGCCATGGCAACAGCGTCTTCGCCGCGACGATTTGATCGCCGATATTCTGTAGTCCGTTCGCCCAAACGTAACGCTTGGCATTCGCGCGGGCGTGTTTTTGCACCGACTCTGGGGTGCTCCCTGCGTCCGTGGGTTTGTCAGCTTCCGAGCTATCAGTCATGGCTCTCACGCTACCTGCCTGTAGCAACGGCGCTACCGTATGCGGCAGCCCCGCTGTGTCGCCCGACGGCAATTCTCATCCGGCGCTCAGTCGCTACACTCGCGGGAAGAACACCGAATTCCCTCAACGAAAGTAGCAATATGCCCGCTGACCTTTATCGACGTCTTTCCAACCTCGATGGCAAGAGCTACGGTGCATACAAATCTCTTCGTGGCTCCCACGACCTGCCGGATCTCGACACGACACTGTTTATCGACAAGGTCCAATCCGACCCTTACGCCCCAGCATCACGGGCACGCGTCCACATTCCGCTGTCAGTGCTGGACTATCGCGGCGCATCCCGCGCACAACCGGGCAGGTTCAGCACGGCAGAGCTCGACTTATTGAACCGTCGCCTCGTGCGCGCGTTTAAGAAGTATGGCCGCGGTCTGTTTATCGATCCCCCAGGTCAGCAGGTTTTGCGTCGAGCAGCTGTCGCTGAGCTCCGTGGGGATGCGCACGACGTCGATAAGCATGATGATGCCCTCCAGATCTGCCTGGAAATCCAACTGCCCGCCCGCGGCCGACGCATTCTCGGCCGTGAGGCAGCGCGTCTGATCTGTGAGGATTTGTTGGACGCGCTTGACGACGCCATCGTGAACGCACCCATCGATGCGCTCGAGGCAGCCGCGGAATTGGAGTATGACCAGAACTCATTGCGCCGTGCAGTGGCGGACGCGGACCTGATTGGGTTTGTGGCAGACGGGTCCGTGTTGCCTCGTCAGGCGGGCAATAGCCAGCTGCCGAAGCCCGGTGCGACTGCGTTTACCTCGCCGGAATCGTTGCAGCACAGTTTTCAGCTACCTTCGGGGAAAACGGTGCAAGGCATGGGCATCCCGCGGGGCGTGACGTTGATTGTCGGTGGCGGTTATCACGGTAAGTCCACGCTGCTGTCCTCCCTGGTCACGGGCGTATATAACCATGTCGCTGGCGATGGCCGCGAGTTTGTGGTCGCCGACGAGACTGCGGTTGCGCTGCGTGCCGAGGACGGCCGGGCCATCACTGGTGTGGATATCTCACCGTTTATCAACGGTCTTCCCTCCGGTGATGACACGACCCGGTTTTCCACGGCGAACGCGTCGGGGTCGACCTCCCAAGCTGCGGGTCTGATGGAGGCGCTGGGTTCCGGTGCGCGAGTGCTGCTCATCGATGAGGACACCTCCGCGACCAACTTCATGATTCGCGATGAGCGTATGCGCCGACTCATCCCCGATGACCGCGAGCCGATTACTCCACTGGTCGCACGGGTCCGCGAGCTCTGGGAGGACCACGGGATCTCCACGGTCATCGTCGCTGGTGGTTCTGGTGCTTTCATCGATGTCGCGGACACCGTGATTGCTATGGATGCGTACACGCCTTACGACGTCACCGAGCGCGCCCGTGAACTTCGCGAATCTGCCACTCCGGCTGCACCTTCGCCAGCATTCGTGCAGATTGGTGAGCGTTTACTGCAGGCAGGCTCTCCTGCCGGTGAGAGCCGTGGCGGGCATGACGGCCGCGATGGTCGCGGACGTGGCGGTCACCGCGGCGGACGTGGCGGCGGGCGTGATGGTCGTGGCCGCGGTGCGAAACCGCCTAAGCCACCGCGTGCTCGTGGTCTCGAGCTGATTCAGGTGGGCAAGGACAATCTTGACTTGCGCGCTGTCAGTCAATTGATGGACTCCTCCCAAACAGAAGCAATTGCCCGGATTCTGGGGGCCGTCGTCAAGCAGCTCGATGGGCGTACTGACCTTATCGAGCTAATCCAGCGTGAGTACGACAATTTTTGTCATTCGCTCTTCGACGCGACAGCTGAGTTCAATAATTCAGGTCATCTCGCGGAGCCTCGTTTCCAGGAGGTGACGGCGGCAATCAACAGGCTCCGGCTCTTGCGGTAGGAGCCCGAAGGTTGGCAATCGCGGGAACGACATTCCTGCGGCTGCCGCAGCAAACTTCCTCATCTGATTCCGGCATCTGGCCTTGACCTTGACGCGACGTCAAACAGAAAGATGATTCCCGTGAGCAACAACGACAACGAGTACACCATCGGCGAGGCAGCCGAGCTCCTGGGCGTTACAACGCGCACGCTGCGACATTGGGATGCCATCGGGCTGCTCAGCCCGCAGTATCGCACGTGGTCCGACTACCGCCTCTACACCGATGAGGATATCGACACGGCATTGGAGATTCTGGTCTATCGCGCCGCTGGTGTGCCGTTGAAGACTATCGAGGAGTTCATCCACTGCGATTCCTCCTCGAGAAGTCGGAAAGATCGTTTGCTCGCACAGCGAACTGTTCTCACAGAGAAGATCGCTGCCCTGCACCACATGGTGCAGTCTCTGGACAAACTGATTGAGGAAGGACACACGATGGAAGCAAAGACGAAGGCAGAGCTCTTGGGCCGCGATTGGCAGAATCTAGAAGCCGAAGCTGAGGAACGCTGGGGCGACACCACCGAGTGGGAGCAATCCCAGCAGGCTCAGGAAAAGATGAATGACAGCGACTGGGCTGCTCTTGAGGCAGAGGCTAAGGATTTTGCCGATGCGCTTGCCGACGCCGCCGAGCGCCACGTGGAGCCCGGTTCCACTGAAGCGGCCGAGCTAGTTGACCGTCACTTGGCCACTATTACCCGCTTCTACGAAGCTGGTCGAGAAAAGCAGATTCTGTTGGCACGCATGTACGTCGCTGATTCCCGGTTTGATCGGTATTACCGTGGCAATGCTGGCTACCTGCTGGAGTTGATTGAAGCTCAGGCCCGTAAGGAAGGTATTGACCCGGCTACGGCCGAGTGGCGTTAGGCGGCCTGTAGCGGTACCTGGCAGGTGGCGCTAGGCTGCGGCAGGCGCTTTCATACCCCCGAAATACATGGACCAATGGACTACCGGCGTGCATTTTTAGTGGTGTTTGACGGATAATTGACGGAGAAATACCTTCATACTGCCAAAGCTATGTAATCCATATTTTTGGGTCAGCTTCTCCCATGGCTCCGTCATAACCCTAACTCGGGAAGGAATTAACTATGAAGTTCTCTCGCTCTATCGCCGCTGTCGCCATTGGCGCCGCTACTGTGCTGGGCGCTGTTGCTGCCTCTCCGGCTGTCGCACAGGCTATTGGTTGCCCCTTTGCACCAGTGCATAAGTATGAAGAACACCGCTTCTCTGGTTCTTCGACTTCCGCAGATGCTTTCAAGGTTTGGTTTAACGGTGGCGTCTACATTGAACCAATCGTAGAAACGCTGGATTTGGTTGAGCTTCAGGTTAACGACACCCAGGTCGCTCACGCTGGCGACATCATCTACAAGGATGAAAACGGCAACTTCTGGGTGAAGTAGTCTACGCAGGAAAAACCGAGTGTAATTACAGGTCTTACCCCATGGCAGATTAACCTCATCTGAATAGGGCTATAGCGCTTAGCGTTGTGGAGTCACTGGTACTCTGTCTCGCACCTTTTGCAATTTCTGCCACTAGCCCTCGTTTTCTGGAGTGTTCCACCATGGAAATCATCATCGTCGATTCTGAGGCTGAAGTCGCGAGCATCGCTTCGGATTACCTCGCGCACTACGCCAACAAGGGTGTAAACCTCGGTGTAGCAACAGGATCGACCCCGCTTGCGACGTATCGGGAGCTGATTCGTCGCCATCGGGCTGGTGAAGTCACTTTCAAGGACTGCAGCTTCTTCGCACTCGACGAATACGTGGGCCTGCCCATCGAGCATGAGCAGAGCTACTACCACGTGATTCACAACGAGTTTTCCGATCACGTGGATGTCGACCCGGCGCGGGTCCATATTCCCGATGGTCTCGCAGACGACATTGGCGCTGCCTGCGAGGACTACGAACGCAAGATTATCGAGGCCGGCGGCATTGACATTCAGTTACTGGGCATCGGCACAAATGGGCATGTCGGTTTTAACGAGCCCGCCAGCTCTTTCGGTTCCCTGACTCGCATTAAGACGCTGCACCCGCAGACCGTGCTGGATAACGCCCGCTTCTTCGACTCCACCGAAGACGTGCCGTACCACGTGGTCACCCAGGGTCTTGGCACCATTTCACGTGCGGGGCACCTCCTGCTGCTGGCCACAGGTTTTGCAAAGGCGCATGCCATTGCCGCCTCC
The DNA here is from genome assembly GCF_001809695.1 of Corynebacterium sp. HMSC063A05. Taxonomy (NCBI): domain Bacteria; kingdom Bacillati; phylum Actinomycetota; class Actinomycetes; order Mycobacteriales; family Corynebacteriaceae; genus Corynebacterium; species Corynebacterium sp. HMSC063A05. The sequence goes on from NZ_KV798496.1 coordinate 361,469, forward strand.
ATCGAGGGCCCGCTGAGCGCTTCTATGCCCGCGTCCGTATTGCAGCTGCACCCACGGGCCACGGTTGTGATTGATCAGGCTGCAGCCAGTGAGCTGAAGAACAAGGAATACTACGAGTTCACCTACGCTCATAAGCCGCAGTGGCAGAAGGATATGTGGAAGTAGGCCCCAGCTGCCCCCCTACTATTGCCCTACCGCACCCCGCCACACACGACTAGTCTGCACTAGTCGTCGTCATCGTCATCCATCTCCAGCTCGGGGTCTTCGGCACGCGCCTGCTCGTAGACCTCCTTTGCGGCCGTGAGATTAATGACGCCGATGACAAGTCCTACGACGATGTCCGGCCATGCGCTGAACCAGAAAATGGTGACCACTCCAGCGGCGAGAATGAGCAGGTTCGCCAGGACGTCGTTACGCGCCGCCAACCACGCGCCGCGCATGAGCGCACTGTCGGCTTTGCGCAGGTTCATCAGCAAAATCGCGCAGACCAGGTTGATGACCATCGCAATAATCGCAGTCACCGACAGCGTTAGCGGCTCTGGCGGCTCACCGCTGATCATCTTCCAGATGGCAGTGCCGAACGCCGCAATCGCCGGAATCAGGATTAGCCCGGCAAGGCCGAAGCTTGCTTTACGACGGCTCGCCAGCGACCAACCCAATGCGGTGAGAACCAGCAGGTTCATGAGGAAATCTTCAAGAAAGTCTGCAGCGTCGGCGAACAGCGCTGCGGAGCCAATAATTGAGGCAACAATTAATTCAATGAAGAATCCGAGAAGATTCAGGCCTGCTACCCACGCAACAATTTTGCGGGCACGGTGATCCAAAGTCGATGAGGTAAACACGGGGGGGGGGCATCGTAACGCCCGGCACGAGTACCATCGAAACCCATGACCCCCGCACAGAAATTTCACTCAGAAATGAAGGTTCCCGGCGGCAAATTGGTTGTTGCCGACTGCGAGACCACAGGTGACACGATTTCGTCGATAAGCATTTCGGGCGATTTTTTCCTCGAACCCGATGAAGCCTACGACATTATTAATGACGCTCTCCTCGGTGCGCCTGCCGGGGACAATACGGAACGCCTACAGGCTCGCCTCGATGCGGCGCTGAAGGATTTTGAGGATCAGTCTGGCCGCGAGGTGCGACTGCACGGTTTTGATACCCACATCATTGCGCAAGTCGTTCGACGTGCACTGACACAGGCCGTCGACTTCACTGATTTGGAGTGGGAGGTTTTGCAGCCGGGTGTCCTGCCGACGGTGATGAATGTTGCGCTCGACGAGGTCCTTCTTGATCAAGTCAATTCCGGGCAGCGCGGACCGACTCTGCGTTTCTGGGATTGGGATGATCGTGCCACTGTGATCGGTTCATATCAGTCTTATGTCAACGAACTCGAGCCCGAGGGTGTAGAGAAGCACGATGTGCAAGTGGTGCGTCGTCTCTCCGGCGGTGGCGCGATGTTCATGGAGGGCGGCAACTGCGTCACCTACTCGATCTATGTACCAGAGAAGCTGGTCGCTGGTCTTAGCTACGTCGAATCCTATGAATTCCTCGACCGCTGGGTCATCGCTGCACTTGCGCAGCTCGGGGTCAATGCGTGGTATGTCCCCATCAATGACATCACCTCCGATGGCGGCAAGATTGGTGGTGCCGCACAGAAGCGCCGTGGCTCAACAGTGCTTCACCACGTCACCATGAGTTATGACATCGACGCTGACAAAATGATGGAAGTCCTGCGCATTGGCAAGGCCAAGATTGCCGATAAGGGCCTGCGCAGCGCGAAGAAGCGCGTCGATCCGCTCCGTCGCCAGACCGGTGCCAGCCGCGCGGAAGTCATTGACACGATGAAGCAGACATTCATCAACCGCTACGGTGCCGCCGAGGCATCGCTTTCCGATGAGGACTTCGCTGCGGCGCAGCATCTTATTGACACCAAATACGGCACGGAGGGCTGGACTCACCGAGTCCCCTAATGCCCACGCCAACTATCTAAATGAAGAAAATCTTCGGGAAAGAGAGTTAACTGGATAAAAAGTAAACCAAGGAGACTCGGCGTGGACGACGAGAAGAAACGGCGTCAAGTGGAAAGAAATCTGACGATACGTCCACTCATTAGTGAGTGCGTCGCCGAATATTAGCTCTCCATGCCCACCAGTTTCTCCGCCAACTCCGCAACATCGTTTGGGTGATACTGCGCGGGCCGGTTTCGCTTCGGCGAGCAGGAATCAATGACATCCCGCCACCGCTGCGGAATGCCGGAGGCCCCAAAGACGCCACCGAGAAAAGCACCAACAATGGCCGCGTTAGTGTCGGTGTCGCCGCCACGGCCAATGACTCGGACCAGAGAGTCCTCAAAGGTCGTGGTTTTGTCTTCTACCCGGCGCAGTTCTTCATGCAGTGCCCACAGCGCAAAGCGCAGCCATCCCTGATGCACCGAGAAATCCGGCTCCCCGCTATCCACCACGGCACCGCTGGCCTGCCACTCGGTTTCCCACTGCGCGCGCTGGGAAGCCAGCCACTCCATCAGCGCACTCACGCCAATGCCGCGGCGCGGCTGGTGGAGGCCGCCGCTGATGACGTCGGCAAGCGCGGATGCGTAACGTGAATTGGCCTCTATGCACACTGGGTGCGGGTGCGTGATGGCGGCGTCCTTGCGGGCGAGTTCGCCAGCACGTGCGGGGTTGCGCCAGTACACGATAGCCAGCGGTGAGATACGCATGAGCGCGCCGTTAGCCTGGGAGTTCGGGTTCGGCGCGCGCCGGAGCAACGCTGCCGTGGTGGCCTCTCCGATGTCGAAAGCGTCGGAGTTTGCCCAGCGCACATAGGACTCGCGGACATCGGCGGCATCGTAGCCTTCGCAGCGCACCAGTGAGCGTGCCAGCGCCAGCGCCATTTCGGAGTCATCAGTGGGCTGGCCGGCGGCGATGTTGTGGGTGCCGCCATCGGCAAGTTCACAGACACCGTGTGGGTAGCGCTGTGCAATCTCCTCGGCACTACAAAACTCCACTAGCGCGCCGAGGTTATCGCCGATGACCTGGCCATAGAGCACGCCGCGGGCACGGTCGACTACGCGGGCGAAAGCATCGGAATTGTGATTCACAGGCACCTCTTACAGAGCTTGACGGCGTTGGCGGCTTGAATGGCATCGGCGAATTCACCGAGACACCTGTACAACGCCGCTACAATCCCCGCGAGAGGTTCCAGCGCAGAACCGCAGGTCGGTCATGGTAGCGACCGAGCACGGACAGGGATGCGGTATTCAATGGGAAGGACTGGCCAAGTGCAATGGGCAGTTCCAACCAGGCTGTGGTGAGCGCACGCAGCGAGTGACCGTGGGCGAACAGAATCGCCTTGTCTTCGCCCGATTCACGCACCCTTTTCACCACTCGCTCAACTCGCTCACGGACTTCCTCCGCGGTTTCGCCATTGGGCACACCGTGAGTCCAAATCTGCCAATCGGGAACGGTCTTTTGCACTTCCTTCGAGGTAATCCCCTCGTAGTCGCCATAGAACCATTCCGCGAGATCCTCTTCGACCTCGAAGTCGTGGAACCCCGCCAATCGAGCGGTCTCCTGGGCGCGCTGACGGGGTGATGCCAGCACTAGCCCAAAGTCCTTCGGATCCAGCCAGCCGTTGAGGGCCTTGGCTTCTTCCCGACCGTTGTCAGTCAGCGGAAGATCAGTTACCGATGTGTGCTGCCCAGTGCGCGACCACTCAGTTTCACCGTGCCGCACGAGATATAAATCAGTCATAGTTCCAGCTTAGGCTTATTTGAAAATGCTGTTAGCCGCGGTAACCCTGCTAGCCCATCACGGGGTCACGGACTTCCAAGCCATGCTCCGGGTCCTCACACACCGTTACCGCTCCCAACTCCTCAGACCTCGCCGCCGTCGGAGAGCTACAGGTCCAGTCCCCTACTTGAGCGGTCAGGGTGTTGCCACCGCCCTCAGTGTCCTTGATTGCGTCGTACCGATCCAACACATCCATGGCCTCAGCGCAGGTCATCTCACCCTTGACCACTTCCGCCAGACGATGGCCCTCCATGGCACCGCACATCATCGGCCCCTGAACAAGTGCATCCGTGCCCTGACTGTAGCCCCTCGCCGGCTCACTCCCCTGGGCCATGAGTTCCTCGGCGGAATCGAAAACCTTGCCGGAGGTGCGAATATTCTTGTCCTTGCCTTCGATGGTAAAGGCCGCGTTATCCGACTGGCACACCAGCTTGTTCGCATCCGTCTTCGCACACGCAGCGGTGCCGAAGCTCGTCCATTGGCCGTCGTCAAGCTCTTCCTGAGCCGGCGGTACCCCTTCGACGAGCGTGTACGCGGCACCTGAAGTATTCAGCATGATTGCGCCCGGCGACTGTGGTGGGAACGGCGGAACCTCCACGTCGGGAATCGACGAATCAGCCTTACCGATGCACGTCACCGCGCCGTCTGAGTAGAAACACTCGCTCTTTTTCCCGTCTAGCGTGACGTAGAACGCCTTGATTCCGTTCTGGCTAAACCGCTGAACGTCAATTTTCTGGTAGGCGCTTTCATCAAATCCGATGCTGTCGACGCTTGTCCCCTTCGTCGGCGACGGCATCTTCGGATTATCGCCCTCGCTTGCCGACGTCGATTGCGACTGTACCTCACTCTGATCATTGTTGCTTTGTGATGCGGCGGCATCTTCGGAATCTGAAGATGAGCAGCCGACGAGAGTTCCGAGCATGACAACAGCAAGGCCCGCGGTCATCCGAAACATCGCACTGCGACTGGATCGAATAGGACTCGCGGGCATCTGGTTTTGGGTGACTGACATGAAATCAGCTTATCGCCGAACGAATCGGCTGGCTTGTTGTTTGCCGTATTTAACGGATGCGACTAAGACCGCTGCTTAAGCGTCTCCACTGCACGGTCGGCGAGCTCCTCGCCAGCACCGTCGTAGAGGTAGACGGCCATGTCGGCACCAACGTTGAGAAGCTGATCCTTAAACCTCTGCACCTTAGTGGTGGTAGCAACCACGGCTTCGGTGTCCTGCTTACGGATGTTCTGAATCATCGCGTAGGTCTCAGCGTGCTCAGACAGCGCCAACACGTACAGCGCTGGTTTCTTCTCCAACTCGATGTGGTGCCAGAGCTCTGGGTCTGTCACATCGCCTGGGATGACCTGGTAGCCCTGCTCGCGCAGCTCTTCGATGCGATCCTCGTCGAAATCAACACCGAAGACGTTCATGCCGTACTCGTTGACCAACCTGCCGTAGACACCAACGCCGACTCGCCCCATACCCATGATGAGAGCATCGGCGTTATCAATAATGACCTTTGCCTCTTCTGGCACCAGGCGGTCCTCTGGGGTTTCTGGGACGAACTTCTGCAGGAAGCTGACAATCTTGTCTTCGTGCGGGGCCATCAGCGAGCTGGCAATGAAGCTACCCGCCACGGCGACTGCCATAATCGAGGTCCATTCTTCCGGCAGAATGTCCTGTTGCGTCGCCGCCGCCATCACAATTAGGCCGAACTCCGAGTAGTTACTCAACGTCAGCCCCGCCAGCGCACTCGTGCGCAGCGACAGTCCCATGCGCTTGAGAATCCAGATGAAGATAGTGGCCTTGAACACCAGGAACAGCACCATAATCGCAGCGATGACGTAGCCGCCCGCGCTTGGCAGACCACCGAGACCAATCTCGATAAAGAACGCGACCAGCAGTAGCTCACGAATACTAATCAGTGCTTCCGACAGACGGTCAGAAATTGGGTGCGAAGACAGCAGAATACCGGCGACCAGGGACCCCAGCGAGCCAGAGAGCCCTGCCAGTTCGAAAGCCGAGTAAGAAGCCACTGCAATACCAATACCGGTGAGAACCAGCAGCTCAGTGCGGAACATGCGGTTGGGAAGCCGCGCCGCCAGCGGGCGAATGAAGAACAATAGTGGCAGCGCCAGCGCCCACAGCTCCGGGGTCTTACCCGACGATGCCACCAGCACGCCGACCGCAATGATGTCCTGCAGAATGAGTACACCAATCGCGATACGTCCGATGGCCGAAGCACCGCGGTTCTGCTCCTCCAAGTGGCTCATCACAAACACCGTCGACGAAAATGAAGTCGCGATGCCGATGTAAATTAGCGCGGTCACCGACAGTCCCGTGAGCTCACGCAGCGGCAAGAAACTGGCGACACCGAACAGCACGGCAAAAACTACCGTGTTTAAAAACGCGTGGCCAAGCCCCGAAAAGACCACTCGTGGCGCCACGATATCCTTCGGATTTAGCTTCAGACCGATTGTGAACAGCAAGGTGGTAACACCAAGCTCGGCCAGCGAATCAATGAACGGGATTTCCTCAAGCCCCATTGCATGAACGGCAAAACCGGCCCCAAGGAAACCAATCAGCGGCGGCAGCCGAAGCAACGACGCACCGAGTCCGCCGATAATCGAAAACAGTATTGCTGTTAGGTATACGGATTCCACCCATCAAAGATATCGGCTGACACTACCGATTGATGCAGTGGCTAACCATTAACAGATTTTTAACACCAAACCGGGGTTAGCTTCTTGGGAGTTAGCGCCGGTACGGGACCTCGCCCAACGCAATCGGCTGCGGGTGCTCTGTAACCCACTCGATTGTCGCCTCCGTCAGCGCATCAATGTCCGCCTCACCAGCTTTGCGCTGCTTTACGACGGCCATGGCATCCTCGGCGGCCCCAACCGTCTCCAGCCAGAAGTCGATCATCTTGGCATAGTCTTCGTCCCAGTTGACGTAGCCCATCTCCAGCGCTTCGTACCCGAGCCGGCCCACGATGCGGATAACTTCGCCCTGCACAGTCGCGGCTGGGCCACCACCCGGCACCAGGTAGTTCCAGAGGTATCGGAACTGGCCGTTGATCGACTTGTCTGCGGGGACAATAATGTCGCTGTGGCCGTCGTGAGGCGTGATTTCCTGCGGGCGGTCAGCACCGATGCGCTCATATAGTCGATCCATGACTGGCTGGTACTTGTCGCGCTGCTTGTCTGACAGGCGGTTGTAGCGGCGACCGAACTTAGTGAACTCTTCGCGAGCTTCGTCGTCGATTTCCGAACCCGCGTCCAGGAGCACCTCGATACTCGCTAGGACTCGACTGAGGGAATCGATATCGGCGGTAGCGACGGCCTCTTTGAACGCTGTCCGGCCGTGACCGAGGCGGTTCTCGCGGTGAAGGTCAGCGCCATTTTCCAACAGCAACGCAATCGCCTTGGGCTGATGGCTCTTCGCTGCCATGAAAAGCGGCGGATGGGTGCCAGCTTCGATGTCTGCACCGCAGTCAAGCAGAATCTTCATCTTGTCGATATCGCCCCGGCTTGCATGCTCTGCCAGGGCGGTCCGACCGAAGCGGTTCTCGGTGTTGACGTCGAGCCCCTGGTCGATTAGCCAGCGCATGAGCTCTAGAGGGGTACCACGGAGCGCCAGTGCAGTGTCCTTGCTGTATCCGAAAACTGCGTTGAGTGCGCAAGCGTCATAGACGGCCTTCAGCGCATCCATGTCACCGGCTTCGAGCAGCTCTTCGAAGTCCTCGACCAGTTTCTTCCGCTTCCGTGGCATGCTGTTTCCCTTTCTGCGCGCTAAATGGGGCGTAGACAAATGGACTGTCGGGCAATGGAGTGGTGGAGCGATCGGTTGACGCGTAATTGGCTAGCGGGGCCGGCCCCACGGAGTAACAACACCGTGAGGTTATGAACGCAGACTAGCGGAAGTCAGAGAGTTTGGCGCGTAGAGCTTTCTTCTCGAAGGATTCATAACCGCACTCCTTCAAATGGTCGGCGGTATGATTTCCCGACAAATCCTCTTACAAACTGCTGTTACAGGTACATGCAAAATTAGAGAACGAACTTAAAAAACATAATCACTCACATGCATATCTCGCTCAACTGGACGATTGAGTTTATTGCCACGACATAGGATTAAAATCAGTTCAGCATATGAAAAATAGGCAATCGCCAAACTTCGGACTACGCCAATAAAGAAATACTTGGCTATATGGAAATCCTTGGGATTAGCTCTAAGCTTTTCCCATTTAGCTCTTTTCTTACCTGAATGAATTAACCCGCCATAGAAAAATAGTGAGATTAATTCATTAGGCAGCATCTCCATATAGCCCATACTATCGGCTAACTCATGAGGGTTTCCATATATGCGCTGAAAGGTCAGAGTCTCAATATTCTTATTCAGTAACCTACCAATATGATTCTCAATTGGGGCTGAAAAATTTTCCCTTAATAGCAACTGGAGATCGTTTGGCAACTGTGCTGATAGGTTTCGTTGGATAATATTACGTGCACTCGCGAAACAGGTAGGACCAGGTTCCGAATCTGAATACACTCTACGAAAAGCTACCGCTATATTGCGAAGATCATTTTCTGTTACTACTTTTATAGATGTAGAATACGACTTTTCAGCAGTGAATTGCCATAGAACGGAATTAGGACTCCACAATACATCAAGTTGAGCTAATTCCGAACACGCGTCAATGAAGGTTTGGAGCGAATTACGATCATCTTCCGACAATTCCAATCGCGCATTCATCGCAAGCCAATATGGTCGAACTTCAGAGATTGCTACAAATGTACACCAATCCCGCAAAACACCTGCCGGGTTTTTCATCACCCTTCTAAACGGCACTGTTTTTTCGTCTAAATCTGAGACGACTCTTGGCTGATAGAACATACCAGAAAACTCACTTCACTATTTAGCCTAAAGCGCTAGACAGCCGAGGCAGTTAATTATCACATTCTCCCGGTATCGAGCGTAATACGCCCCTCTACTTACCGCCCTCGTCGGTAGACAGCGCAGCCACGAATGCTTCCTGCGGCACTGAGACCGAACCGATATTCTTCATACGCTTCTTACCGGCCTTCTGCTTCTCCAGCAGCTTGCGCTTACGGGAAATGTCACCGCCGTAGCACTTGGCAAGGACGTCCTTGCGCAGTGCACGAATGTTTTCACGGGCGATAATCTTCGAACCGATTGCAGCCTGAACCGGGACCTCGAACTGCTGGCGAGGAATCAGCTCGCGCAGCTTCTTGGTCATCTTGTTGCCGTACCACTGGGCGTTGTCGCGGTGGACGATAGCGGAGAAAGCATCGACGGCCTCTCCCTGCAGCAGGATGTCAACCTTGACCAGATCCGCAAGCTGCTCACCGGCATCTTCGTAGTTCAGCGAGGCATAACCCCTGGTACGGGACTTCAGCATGTCGAAGAAATCAAAGATAATCTCGCCCAGCGGCATCTTGTAACGCAGCTCCACGCGGTCTTCCGACAGGTAGTCCATACCGCCCATCTCGCCGCGCTTCTGCTGGCACAGCTCCATGGTGGGACCAACGAATTCACTCGGCACAACGATGGTGCACTTGACCATCGGCTCGTAAATCTCGCGGAGCTTGCCCTCCGGCCAGTCACTCGGATTGTGAACGGTGACCTCGGTGCCGTCCTCAGTGACAACGCGGTAGACAACGTTCGGGGCCGTCGAAATCAGATCCAGGTCAAACTCGCGCTCCAGTCGGGCGCGGGTGATCTCCATGTGCAGCAGCCCCAGGAAACCACCGCGGAAACCAAACCCGAGAGCCACCGAGGTCTCCGGTTCGAATGTCAACGAAGCGTCGTTAAGCTGGAGCTTTTCCAACGCATCGCGCAGGTCAGGATAGTCGGCCTGAGAAATTGGGAACAGCCCGGAGTAGACCATTGGCTTGGGCTCTTCGTAGCCTTCCAGCGGCTCCTCAGCCGGTGTGGCGTTCAGCGTGACGGTGTCACCGACCTTGGACTGACGGACATCCTTCACACCGGTGATGAGATAACCGACCTCGCCGACGCCAAGCCCCTTACACTTCTTCGGTTGCGGCGAAACAATGCCAATTTCCAGCAGCTCGTGCTTAGTGCCAGTGGACATCATCTGAATGACTTCACGCGGCTTGAGCTGACCATCAACAACACGGATGTAGGTGACCACACCGCGGTAGGTGTCGTAGACCGAGTCAAAAATCAGCGCACGGGCAGGTGCCTCCGGGTCGCCGACCGGTGCCGGGACGAGCTCACAGACTCGGTCGAGCATCTCCTCAACGCCCTCACCAGTCTTACCCGAAACACGCATGACATCCTCCGGCTCACAGCCGATGATGTGCGCGATTTCCTCCGCGTACTTATCCGGATCCGCGGCCGGCAGGTCAATCTTGTTCAGAACTGGGATGATCTCCAGGTCATTTTCCATGGCCAAGTACAGATTGGCCAGCGTCTGCGCTTCAATGCCCTGCGCGGCGTCGACAAGCAGAATCGCGCCCTCACACGCCTCTAGCGCACGCGAGACCTCGTAGGTGAAGTCAACGTGACCAGGCGTATCAATCAGATGCAGGACAATCTCTTCCCCCGCGTGCTTACCTGTGCTCGGAACCCACGGCAGGCGCACGTTCTGAGCCTTAATCGTGATGCCTCGTTCGCGCTCAATATCCATATTGTCGAGGTACTGATCGCGCATGTCGCGCGCCTCCACAACACCCGAGAGCTGCAGAATTCGGTCCGCCAGGGTGGACTTACCGTGGTCAATGTGCGCAATAATGCAGAAATTTCGAATCCGTGAGGGGTCCGTAAAAGTCTGCTCCGCAAAATTCTTGGTCACGTTGGGTCTACTCCGAAAAATAAAGACGTTATGGGCATTGGGGCGCGGCATGAACCGACCCATATGCGCCGGCCTCGAAAACCGACCAGCCGGGCTTAAATACAATCACGCACAATCTTACCTATCGATTCCCTCCGCACTAAACCTCTAGACTTAGATTTCATGAGCTCCACTTCGTCCACCGATCAAAATGAACGCGAAAGCTGGCCACGCCGCCTGCGTAATCGCATCAGCGCGCGTCTTTTCGCCGGTACCGAGTGGTTCCGCGGCCCCGACACACTCGATGAGGCGCTGTTTAAGCTCAACACGCAACTTGGGCTCGCTCAGGACACCTCGCTTTCCGACGAGTCCAAGGAGGCCCTACTTCGCCTGCGAGACCCGGTGACCATCGCGCGTCCAACCGCGGAACTGGCCCGCACGATCGTGTACAGCCCCGACATGGATGGCCAAGCCGACCCCGGCGAAGTGGTGTGGATTCCATTGCAACTCGAAGGCGAAGACGCCGCCTTGCGGGAGCGCGCAGTTGTCGTGGTTGGCCGCCATGACCAGTACCTTCTGGGCATGCTGATTTCCACTCGCACCGAGCACAGCGAGCAACCGGAGTGGCAGTTTATCGGCAGCGGGTTCTGGAATGAAGACCCCAAGCCATCCTGGGTTCGCATGGACCGCATCTTGCTCATCCCGGAATCAGGCATTCGCCGCGCAGGTGCGATGATGCCCCGCAGGCGCTTCGAGCTCATCGCCGCCCGACTGCGCGGGGACTACGGCTGGAATTAGGCAGTGGCTGGTATTAGGCAGCGCTGTTTGCTAAGATTCTGCAAGTTGTTTACCGTTGTGTTCCTTTACGGCGAGCGCGGGCAGGACCTTGGGTTCGCGTTTTCATCGTCGTACAAGCGCAGTGCGCGGTGTGATCTCGCTGGTTGATTAGTTTGACCGGCGATGATTGTACAGCATGATATGCACTGTGATCAGGACTTTTCTTGGTGGCGGGCGGTAACAATTCCAACTACTACGGATACAAGAGGTATTCACGATGGCAAATATCAAGTCCCAGATCAAGCGCAACAAGACCAATGAGAAGGCTCGCCTGCGTAACCAGGCAATCCGCTCTGCAGTCCGCACTGAGATCCGCAAGTTCAAGGCTGCTGTTGAGGCTGGCGACAAGGCTGCTGCTGAGGCTCAGCTGCGCGTTGCATCCCGCAAGCTGGACAAGGCTGTCACCAAGGGCGTCTTCCACCGCAACACTGCGGCTAACAAGAAGTCCGGTATGGCTAAGGCTTTCAACAAGCTGGAGGGCTAATTCCCTTTTGGCGCTGTGAGCTGTGCTGTTGCAGCGGCTGTTTCAGCGCTGCGCTTGCGTCGTGTGAGCACTGCTTTTACGCCGCGCTTGCACCGTGAAAGTTAACCGCTTTCTGCTATTTTCCGATTTTCAATTCGGAATGTGGCGGGAGGCGGTTTTTCTTATTTAATCCCAATGCGAGTTACTGACTGCGTTTATGTTTGGCGACGGCGGGCCGATGCGAGTTACTGACTGCGTTTATGTCAAAATTGGCCTGAAAAATGGCTTGAAAGTGCTATAAACTTACACAGTTTCACATTTGCAGCCCGTTGGGCTGGCCGTGGACCCCGCCTCCCACACTGTTGGTTGTTGATTTCCATCGCTTCGGTTCCAGCACACCAACCTGCGGCCAGCACATGCGGACAGCACAATTTCTACAGGAAGGAAACTCATGCCGAAGACAACTTTCACGACCGTTGCGCACGCCCCTACCAACCTCGAAACCACGGTGACCTCTCGAGACATGAGCTTCACCCTGGACGAGCCGACTGACCTCGGGGGAACCAACAAGGGCATGAACCCGGTCGAGGCGCTGCTCGGAGCCCTCGGCGCCTGCAAGTGCATCGTCGTCCGCTCATTCGCCGCTGCCCAGGGCATCAAGCTCAACGATGTCAAGGTTGAATGCTCTGGTGTGCTCGACCCAGACGGATTCATGGGGAAGACCCCGGAGGCAAAGATTGGTTTCTCCGAGATCCACACCCGCTTCCACATTGATGCCGACAACACGAGGGAAGAACTAGTTGCATTCCTCGACTTTGTCGAATCCCACTGCCCGGTTCAGGACACGCTGTCTAACCCGGCTGCATCTTCCTTCGAGCTCGCATAGCGAAGAATCAACGTGACGTAAATGCGGCTAAGTATCGAGGCAAGTCACTGAACTGAAGCTCCCACGGGGACCCGAACTATTTAACGCCGATGGGACGAATGCGCCAGCTCCGCGATACGAAGCACCGACTGTTCCAGCGACAGCTCCGGTGTCGACGAGGCTCCCTTCGTGTCCGCATCCAGCTGTGCCGCGACAACCACAGCGCGAGCAACCGCAGGGGTTGACCAGGCTGAAGCTAACCGCTGTGTTTTCTCCAACTTCCACGGCGGCATGCCATAGCGGTGGGCATCTCTACGCGCATTGACACCACGCGCGCCGTGGAGCCGAGCTACATCACCGACCATTCCCGTGATTGCAGCCGACAGCAGTGCCGGTGCCATGCCCAGCTGCAAGGCACGACGCATCTTGGCCAACGCTTCCCCACCGCGACCGCGCAGTGCTAGCTCGGCAATCTCAAAGCCCGAGACCTCCGCCGACGCGCCGTAGTAGGTGCGAACTGCTTCCGAGGTGACCTTGCCCGCAGTATCTGCACAGAGCTGGGAAATGGCAGTGGCCAACTCGCGGAGGTCCGAACCGACCGCATCCAGGACGGTATCAATGACGTCGCGACGCACCTTAACCCCGTGTGCAGCAAACTCTTCGCCGACGAAACCGGGCAAGTCGTTTCTCTTGAGCGGTTGTGCTTCGAAAAAGCGGACGCCTAGCTTACGCAGGTCAGCCACCATCTTCTTCTGACGTCCCTCACCGGTGTGAAGGAGAATCAACGTGATGCCCGGCGCGGGATCTTTAACAGAATCCATCAACAGCTTGGCGGGTTCTTTACCCGCATCCTGGCAGTCGGTGACAACCACAATGCGGTCATCCCCAAACAACGAGGGGCTGAAGAGCTCCACGGCATCGACAGTGGTCATGTCCCCTGCGCGGATGGTGGTCACAGGCACCGAGCGTCCGCCTGGATCAGACTCCGTTGCCGCCTGCGCGCGGACGGCGGCGACAATGGCGAGGCGGGCGCGGTCTTTCAGGAGCTCTTCTTTGCCCACAATCAAATTCACGGGTGCGACGGCGCTCAATCCCGACCTCTTTTCCGCGTTGATTCCTGCGACTGTTGTTTCTAGCCTACGGGACAGCCCGGATTTCACCTCCCTCGCCAGACATCACCATTCGAATAGAGAGCTTGTGGCCCATCTCGCTGTGGGCAGACCACGGGAATGTGCTCGGGTGTCATTACTGTTTTTCGCACACGTGGCCCACACTCGCGGGCGATAAACCACTGGGGTGAGTGGTGTGCTGGGGGAGCTCTGCCGCTCACTGCTTCAGCAATATATGACGGGGATTCCACCACCACGGTTTCTATCGTGGGATTATCAGCGGCAGCATCAAACGCCTGGGAATACCACGTCTTTTCCTCGGTGAGCCCCAGGGCAATTCGGCACTGCCGGCTGAGCGGAGTCGGTGCAGAGTGGATCTCCGGATCTCGCGCAGAGCGGTCAGCAGAAGCAGCATTGTTACCAGTTTCTCCGACAACACCCGCGTGAATAAGAACGATCTGATTCTTCTCAGCGCAGGCCGCAAGATTCCACCCCTTTGGGGCACGCGCAATGTCGAGGCCGAACACCCAAATAACGGCATAGCTACCGACTGCCAGGACAACGGCACAGGCCCCAGCGCGGAGCGCAAAACGGGGCCAGCCCCAGAGCGTCGTAAAGCATGCAACTGTGAGCGTGCAGGAGACGAGCAACGTGACCGGCCCATCTGCGGGTGCGATGATGCCTGCAGTGAGGTGTGCGACCTGATGAATCCACCACGCGCACGGCGCGGCGCACCATAGCAGAGCGCTGACCAGCCAACTGAGATTCAGCGCGGCGGCAACGGCAGCGAGAGAACCGGCGATAGTAACGGGTGCGACGGCGGGTGCGGCGAGAAGATTGGCGAGCAGTGAGACATGACTAATTTCGCCGATGAGCAGCGCCAGTACTGGCATGGTGACCACGTGTGCAGCAATTGCCACTGCGATGGCGCGGACTACTGGGGCGGGCCAGGTGCCCATAACGGTGGTGGCGGACAGGCGTCTGGCAAGGGGCTCGGCAAGAAGGACTAGCCCGGCGGTGGCTGCGACCGAAAGCGCGAAGCCCACTGACACCGATAAGTCTGGTGCCAGGAGAATCAACCCGATAATGCCAGCCGACAGCGCTGCGATGGCTTGGCCAGTTCGCCCCACGATGATTGCCAATAGCCCGATGCAGCCGGTGACCACTGCGCGTAGCACTGAGGGTTCTGTGCCCACTATTGCTACAAACCCATACAGGGCAACCGTGGCGACTGCGACTCGCACTCGCGGTCCAGCCCAGGAGAAGACCGCCACGACAGCCCCGACAACAAGTGCAACGTTGGCTCCAGAGACGGCCGACAGATGTGAAAGCCCGGAAGCAGTCATCATGTCGCCGTCAGCGAGGGTGAAACCGCGCTCATCGCCGATGGCCATGGCGGGTATGAGGCGGTCGGGGCCAAAGGGGAGATTCTGCGCCGAGTCAAAGAGCTGCTGCCTCACGTCAGCGGCAAGCCCCTGTGGTGGCGCAATGACCTCAACATCTCCGCGTAGATTCAGCTGGATTCCGCTGATGCAGGGTTTGCTGGCCGCACGTATACCGGCTGTGGATTCAACTACGGTGTCTCTCGTGACCGACAACAGTGACTCGTCGCCAAAAACCGTCACCTGCCCAGGAAGACCCTCGATGCGCGCCTTTGCACTCGCCCCGAATTCGGTTGCTTTCGGCTCCGTGACCAGGCGCAACTGCACTTTCGCCATCCTGCCAATGTCGTGATGGAGCTCGTGGGCTCGGGCTCGCGCTATGCGGATTCGCGTGGCTACCGCAACGCTCGCCACCGACACAGCTGGCACCAGGATAGTGGCGATCGCTCGCCAGCCGGATGTCACCGCGCCTCTTCCCCATCGCCACGACCACCGCTGCCACGCCCACGGCAGCACCACCGCAGTCACGATTGCACACGGTGTCACAACTATCGCCCATTCTGGGCGCATGATCACTGCCACCGCAGTCGCCCACGCCAACACCGCTGCTGGCACTAGCCGCACATCGAGCCCAGCACGAGCGCGCAGGTCAGACGGTGGCGACATCGCGCAGAGCCTCTACCTTCGCCGGGCCGATTCCCGGAACCTCCTCAAGTGAGTCGATACTCGCAAAAGGCCCGTTCTTTTCCCGAAAGTCGATGATTTTGGACGCCGTTGCGGGGCCGATTCCGGGCAATCCCTCCAACTGAGTAGCAGTAGCGGTGTTGATGTTGATCTGTCCGTCCGAGCCGCCCGGGCCAGCCCCGCCTGCAGCACCGGCGCCAGAACCGCCAGAAACATCGGCCCCGCCCTCCGCCGTCCCTGCTGGCAACGCCGCTGTCCCGACCACAATCTGTTGGCCATCAACCAACGGTGCCGCCAGGTTCACACTGGCAGGATTAGCCTCCGGTAAAAGCCCACCCGCACGCTCAATTGCCTCCACCACCCGCGCGCCCGCTGGCACCTCCACCACGCCTGGATTCACGACCAACCCCACCACCGACACAATCAACGGCCCCGCCTGTGCCTGAGCGTTAGTCTCCTTCCCCGGACCACCCGGCGTCTCCGCTGAGGTTTCGGTCGTCTCCGGTGTCGTCCCCGCGACAGCCGCGTCCTGCACCGCTGGCATCTCTACCTGCGGCGACGACGGCCATAACACCGCCGCAATTGCTCCCAGGGCCAACACCGCAATCACAATGCACGCGGCCATCGCCACCCGCGGCGTCACCACCGTCCGGCGCACGGAAAAGTCCACCGCCATGCGCTTGTCTTGATCAATCGGCTCCAGGTAGTCCGCCAGCCGATTCCGCAAATTCGTCACGATGCGCACACTAGCGCCCCGCCCCACACCGCACTCCCGCGAAAGCACCTGTCGAAGCGTCATCTGTGGATAAAAAATGACCTGTGGAGGTTATCCACAGGTCACATCATCTGCTCAGTTCAGCCGCTATTTCTTCTTCTCATCGCCGTCATCATCACGCTTGTCGCTTGACGACGACTCCTGCGATTTCTCCCCTTCGTTGCCAAATACAGCTCCCTCGGGATCGGACTTATCGCGCAGCGCCAAATCAGAGATAGCCTTCGCCAGGCGCTCAGCTTTATCCAGGGCTGCTTGGCGGTTCTCACTCCACGTTGGCAATTTAGAAACAGCCGTGGTGAAAAGCGGAATTCCCTGTTCATTAGTCACGACTGTGCGATGGATACGCTTATTGCGGTTGCGACTAGCCGCCGGATTCTCAACTACCTTCACCACAGCCTGATCGGTGATTGGTTCATCCGAGTCAGTGGTATCAGCAGTTTCAGCTGAACCAACGGAGCCATCCGCCCCTTCCATGTCAGCAGAGTCACCGGAATTGCCTATGTTCCCGGAATCATCTTCCACCGCGTCGGTAACCTCAGCTTCAACAGCAGCCGCGTCACTCTCCTCCACACTGTGGAGCAGCGCAGTTACTCCCATCTCTGCTTCAAAATCCATGGCATCCGAATCGATCGAGCCACCGGAAACCATGCCAACTGCATAGGCTCCCTGCCCGACATGAGCAGCAAGCGACTCCGGCAAATCCAGGATTCTAAACCGGGTATCGTCGGGTAGCTCTTCGGCAAGCATGGCCTGGAGCTCGTGGACGTCGTCAAGCGCGTCGGAATGATGCAGCAATACTGCAGGCGGACGGTTCGTCGATGACGCAGACCGCACCATCTTCGTGGCAAAATCCACCATCCGCTGCTTGACCTTCGCTTCTGTGCGGCACTTGGCGACGAGTGCCAGTGAGCCATCTTTAATGCCGACGATGGGCTTGATAGCGAGAGCCGTAGAGAGCATCGCTTGGCCCGCGGAGATGCGACCACCACGGCGCAGCGAATCAAGCTTTGGTACAAACAACCAGAGTCGATAGCGCTGCAGCACATCACGGGCTACATCGGCCACCTCATCACGACTGGCCCCGGCCCTCGCTGCCTTAGCTGCCGCGATGGCAGCGGCACCGACTCCAGCCCCTACGGTGTCGGTGTCGATAACGGTCACGCGGTCCAGTGCACCAGCAGCGGTGACAGCATTAGACCAGGTCGCGGACATTCCTTTGCCAAGATGCAGGGCAACAACGCCAGCGTCAGAGCCGTCCTGGTTGGAGCGTTCCAGCGCACGCGCATACGCGGCGCACAGCTTCAGCGGACTGACTGCCGACGTGGTGACGGCGTCTTCATTGATGTCATGGCCGATGGGAACCACGGTGATATCGAGCTTGCGGGCAACCTCGGGCATCAGGCACGCGGTGTCATCGACAACAATGCGAACGCGACCGTCACCGGGCATGGCGGCCCCCTGAAGAATCAGAAACCTGCGACTCCCGCGCGCGAACCTTCGCATTAAAAGCATTCAGGTACCAAGAGGTCTCACCATTGACGCGCGTGCGTTGCTCCATTTCAACCCACGCAGTGTTGCCCAGGCCGTTAAACGTGCTGAAATAGTCGCGCGGCAGCTGCAGCAGGGCTGCGGTAGCGGCAGCAATGGCACCACCGTGGGACACGAGCACAAAGGTGTCCGACTCCCAATCGGGGTTAGCTGCTAGCTCAGCAATGACTGCCAGCATTCGGTTGGAGACCTCAAAGCGGGTCTCACCGCCCTTGGGTGCCCAGTTGAGGTTATGACGCCAGTGGTCACGCATACCGGGAAACGCGGAGTCAATCTCGTCGTAGGTGCGCTCTTGCCATTCACCGAGGTTGGTCTCACGCAGGCGCTTATCAAAACTCAACTCTGCGCCGGTGGCCTCAGCTAGCGCGCGGGCGGTGTCAGCTGCCCGGGTCAGGTCGGAGGACACGATTTTTGTGATTCGCGGTTCAGCCTCCGCCAGGTACTGCGCCGCAGTACGGGCTTGCTCGCGGCCAACGTCGGAAAGCTGCGTGTCCAGCTGTCCCTGAATGCGACCGGTAGCGTTATACGACGTCTGCCCGTGCCGCAGCATAATCAGGCGACGTCGAGCGGCAACATGTGCCTCGCGTGAGCCCGCCACAGTTAAAACTCGTCCGTGTCCGGGTTTTCGGCAGCCAGCGGAATCTCGTCGATGGAACGAGCATGGCGGGCGGAATCTTCGCCATCCTCGTTGCTCGGCTGCTCGACGCCTTCGACCTCGATGCGCGGGCAATCGCGCCACAGTCGATCCAGGCCGTAGAAGTCGCGTTCTTCACTGCGGAAGACATGCACGACAATGTCGCCGTAATCCAGCAGCGCCCAACGTCCCTCACGGACACCTTCGCGGCGAACCGGCTTTGCGCCGAGGTCACGCAGATCGTCCTCAACTTCGTCGACGATTGCGGCAACCAGACGCTCATTGTCAGCACTGACCAGGACGAATGCGTCCGTAATCACCACTGGGCCAGAGACATCGAGAACAACGACGTCCTCACCCTTTTTGCTATCGGCGGCCTTAGCCGCGGCGGTCGCCAGCTCAATGGCGCGTGGTTGTGCAGTCACGAAAGACTTCAGCTCCTTGTGATTAAAAAAATCGTGAAAAACAGCGTTTGTACTTGTAACTTACCGTCTCAGCGGGATTTTGCTAACTTTCAGTCGTCGGTATCGGACTTCGCATCCACCGATGCCGCATCCACCGGCGCCGTGTCCTCGGAGGTCGAGTTCACCGATGCGGGGCCCACAGAACCAACTGTGCCCTCAGCAGACTGGTACAGACCACGCTTAGCGATGTACTGGACCACGCCATCCGGCACCAAGTACCACACAGGGCGTCCTGCCTCCGCCCGCTTTCGGCAGTCGGTGGAAGAAATAGCCATCGCGGGAATCTCGATGAGGTGTAACCGTGAGGCGTCAATCCCCTCCAGGTCCTCTGCACGCAGGTGAACTCCTGGGCGAGTGACGCCGACGAACGTTGCTGCGTCGAACATCTCCTCCCAGTCCCGCCACGTCATAATCTTCTGCAGCGCATCGGCACCGGTAATGAAGAACAGATCCGCGTCGGGATAGATGACCTTCAAATCCCGCAGCGTATCGACGGTATAGGTCGCACCCGGCCGGTCAATATCAACCCGCGAGACCGAAAACTGCGGGTTTGACGCGGTGGCAATGACCGTCATCAGGTAGCGATCTTCGCTGTGAGAGACCTTTCGGCCGCGCTTTTGCCACGGTTCACCCGTGGGCACGAAAAGCACAAAGTCGAGGTCAAAACGATCTGCCACCTCGCTGGCGGCAACCAGGTGACCATTGTGGATGGGATCAAAAGTGCCCCCCATCACGCCAATGCGCTGCCGCGGCGCTTCCGCCGACTTTGCTGTCAACGCGGCATGTACTCGCGACCGCACACTTTTCTTGCGCTTAATCATGACTGGCACTTTACCTGGGCACTACGGACGAGTCTGTCCACGACCAGCCAGAACCCACTTGCTGCTGGTCAACTCCGGCAGCCCCATCGGGCCACGGGCGTGCAGCTTCTGAGTGGAAATACCAATCTCTGCGCCGAAACCATACTGCTCACCATCGGTGAACGCAGTGGAGGCATTGACGCTGACGGCGGCGGCATCAACGCGGTCGACGAACTCCTGGCACACTCCCCAGTCACGTGCAGAGATAGCTTCCGTGTGTCCCGAGGAGTACTCAGTGATGTGATCAGTTGCGGCCACCACACCGTCGACAATGCGCGCGGCAATGTCTAGCGAGAGGTACTCATCCGACCAGTCTTCCGCCGTCGCAGGAATAACCTCACCAGTCCACCCAGAGGCCGCCAGATTATCGACATCGCCGTGGACCGCAACCCCCGCGTCGGCAAGCGCGTCCAAAATGCGGACCTGATCCTGCGTGGACAACGCCGAGTCAATGAGAACCGTTTCAGTAGCGTTACAGACGCTCGGACGGCGGGTCTTGCCGTTAATCATCAGCGCAATCGCCTCGTCAATGTCGGCGGAGGCATCGATGTAGATGTGGCAGTTACCGGTACCGGTCTCGATGGTCGGCACCGTTGCCTTCGTCACAACGGCCTCAATCAAACCGGCACCGCCGCGCGGAATCACCACGTCAACCAGGCCGCGAGCTGTGATGAGATCCTGCACTGAATCGTGGGTCTCACACGGCAGCAGCTGGACAAGGTCCTCCGGCGCATCGTGGTTGGCCAGCACCTCACGCAAAACCGCGACCAGCTGCGTGTTGGAATGGACAGCGGACTTGGAGCCGCGCAGCAAGGCTACGTTGCCCGACTTCAGCGCCAGACCAAACGCATCGACAGTAACGTTCGGACGAGCCTCGTAGACCATGCCCATCACACCCAGCGGGACGCTGACCTGGGAGAGCTTAATGCCGTTGGGAAGAGTGCTTCCACGCAGCACCTCGCCTACCGGATCCGGCAGAGCCGCAACCTGACGAAGCCCACCGGCAATACCCTCAACACGATCGGCGTCAAGACGCAGACGATCCAGCAGGGAGTCACTAAAACCACGGATCTTACCGGCCTCGATGTCCTTGGCATTGGCCACCAGAATCTCTTCAGTACGGGCAACCAGCGCGTCTGCTGCGGCCAGCAGGAGCTCGTTCTTGCGTGCCGACGTAAAGCGCGACAGCTCTCCCGCGACAGCCTTGGCACGCTGTGCCTTATCTAAAACCTCGGCGCGCTCAGCAGCACGCTCCGGGCTAAGAGCCGAATCCTCGGCAATACCCTGTTGATTGGTGTTAGCAGTTTCGTTCGTTTGAGCAGTCATGCCTACCAGCATAACTAGAGTGAGACATCATTTGAGGGAATTAGCTCAGCAACCCAAGGAAAGATGTAATTCATCAACAGCAGGAACACGATGACGGCAATCACGATGGTGATGATCGCTTTCACCCACCACGGCCCTGGCAGGGATCGCCAAAACGCTGCGTACATCTAGTTGACCTCCTTGGTCTCAACACCGGCGAGAACCGCGTGAATAATGAGCCGATGAGTGTTGTCCCACTGCGGATGGCAGGTAGTCAGCGTAAGTAGAGTGGCGTCACCGACCGGATTGAGGACATCGGCCCGGTCCGGAGTGACAATGTGCTGGCCGGGAATCTCGGGGACGTCAGTTCCTTCTGGCACGCAGTCGAAGCTTTCCCCTGCGCCAGCCATACCGTCGACCGGCAATACCTTGTAGCGGTAAATAGCATCACGCGTCTCTACGATGATGTCATCGCACGTCTGCAGGCGGTCAATGTTGTCAAAGGGAGCTCCGTGGCCATCACGGTGAGCGGCGTAAGAGCTGTTGCCCACCTGCCCCGGCAGGGCTGTGCCCGGATAATGGCCGGGGCCACTGCGCAAAACTTCCTGGGAGACACCTTCAAATACGACAAAATCGCTAAAACCGGCCTTCGGAGCGGAAATCAACGCCACCGCGGAGCCGGGCATCCAGGAGCCCTCAACAGC
Source organism: Corynebacterium sp. HMSC063A05 (assembly GCF_001809695.1). NCBI lineage: Bacteria > Bacillati > Actinomycetota > Actinomycetes > Mycobacteriales > Corynebacteriaceae > Corynebacterium > Corynebacterium sp. HMSC063A05. The sequence continues at coordinate 383,699 of NZ_KV798496.1, forward strand.
TGGCTCCGTGCCTTCTGGCGCCGGAGCTGGGGCCGACGCCGGTGTGGACCATGCCTGCTGCAGCTCATCACGAGCCTGCTGCTGAACTTTCCCGGTCTCAAGACCAGACCAGTACAGCAGATAAAAGGCGAAGAGCGCCACCAGCACTCCAGCTGTCAAGAGCAACTCGCCGATGACGCCAATAATCTTCGATAACACACTTAGGATTATGCCCGAAAGTTCCTCACCCAGGCAGTCTGCACTCAGCCAGTCCTCCCCCAGCCAGTCCGCACTCGGCCAGTCTTTGCCGAGGCACCTCTATCCGGGCGCGCCCAGGTGTGCGTCTTTAAGCGCTGCAGCTCTCAGCGCAACACCCTCCTAAGCGCGGGAAGCGAAATCCGACAGGTAGTCGGCATGGACGACAGGCTTCTGCATGTCATTCGGCAATTCTTCGGTGTGGTAGCCGATCATGCCCAGCAGTTCCTCGGAGTCATAATTGACCTCGCCGCGACCGATGACCTCACCACCAGGACCGATTAGATCGACGATGTCACCAGCGGAGAACTCGCCGTCAACCGAGGTAATACCGACCGGGAGCAGCGACTTACGCATGCGGGTTACGGCGTCGACCGCACCGGCGTCCAGGCGAAGCAGCCCCGAGCTGTCCGCTGCGTAGAGCATCCAGAACTTCCAGGCGCTCAGGCGGTTGTCCTTCGCGGCGAAAGCGGTTCCCACATCTGCTTGGTCCAGTGCTCGCTCAATGTTGGACGCCGAAGTCAGCAACACCGGCACACCCGCACGCGAAGCCAGACGTGCGGCAGAGACCTTCGAGGCCATACCACCGGTGCCCAGCGCACCGCCGTCACCAGCGATAACACCACGCAAGTCATTACCGCTGCGCACCTCCGGCACAAAGGTTGCACCTGGATCGGCCGGGTTGCGGTCGTAGAGGCCGTCGACGTCGGAAAGCAGAATCAATGCATCGCAGTACGCCAGGTGACTGACCAGCGCGGCGAGGCGGTCGTTGTCGCCGAAGCGGAACTCCGAGGTCGCGACCGTGTCGTTTTCGTTGACAATTGGCACCGCGCCCAGCTGGCGCAGGCGGTCGATAGTGCGCTGGGCGTTGCGAGCACGCGAACGCACACCTGCATCGTCCGAGGTCAAAAGCACCTGTGCAGAAGTGCGACCATACCGCAGGAAGGAGCGTCCCCACTCCTGTGCCAGGCGCACCTGCCCCACAGCCGCAGCCGCCTGCTTGGTCGCTAAATCAGTGGGACGCGAAGTCAGCCCCAGCGGCCCCATTCCGGATGCCACCGCACCGGAGGACACAACGATGACATCGCTAATGCCCATACGCTTCTCCAAAGCATCGGCGATGAAGTCGATGCGCTCGGGATCGGTACGACCGTCAGATCCGGTCAACGAGGAAGAACCAATCTTCACCACGACACGCTTCGCGGTCCGAATTGCCTCACGAGTCTCGGAATCGAAACCGCCTTTGGTTCCCGGAGATAAATTCTCAGTCGCCTTTTCAATCTCAGCGACGGTGGACTCGGAATTGTCGTGAAGCAGCTCGTCGACCTCCTCACGGGAAATCGGCGCGTCCGATTCAGACTTCGGCGCGGTAGCTACCGGGGCATCTAATACATCTGCTCCAGTGACGTCAACATCGTTGGCAACGGTGTCGGAAGGGATAACTGACTCACTCATTTCACTGATGGAAAACATGACGGTCTCATTTGATTCTGACCATATAATTGTTTAAACAATCAATGGCAAAATGCAAGTTTGAAGTCTTCGCTTGCCGACGACGCTGGCGCCCGCGCCTATGAATACCGGTCGCGAATAGCCTCTTCGCCATCCCCGAAATCGTACTCGTCAATCAGACCACGGCGGGCCTGCGATGCACGCTTACGCTGCTCGGCGCTGGTGCGTTCGTTGACATAGAGACGATCGTCGGTACCACGACCACTCGGCACGAAGTCATCGGTGCCCGCGACCTGCTGCGGGTACCACTCGAAGGTGAGATAGGAAATCGTCACCGGGCAGCCAACTGTTGCCCCAGCCTTTGCCAGGGCATCTTCAACACCAAGCTTGGCCAGGCGGTCAGCCAAGTAGCCGACTGCCTCGTCGTTTTCGAAGTCCGTCTGGTTAATCCAGCGCTCCGGCTTACGCCCACGCACAATGAACCCGTCTGGGGTATTCGGATCGCGTTCGATGGTGAAGTCCGCGCCTTCGCGCTTTTTGCCACGCACCCCTTCCGGACGGATGACCGCACGGGGCTCCTGCTCTGTCGGCAACGGATGCGCCTTGCGGTAGGCGGCGATCTGATCCTTCAGGCCGTAGGTCAGCTCCTTGAGCCCCTCGTGCGTCACCGTGGAGATCTCAAAAATTGGCCAGCCGAACTTCTCCAGTTCCTCGCGCTGCATGTCAATCATTTCGCGAGCATCGGGCAGGTCAATCTTGTTCAGCACGATGACGCGGGGACGCTCTGCGAGATCCCCAAGCCCCACGTCGGCCTTCAGCACCGACTGGTAGTTGGCGAGTTCCGTCTCCAACGCCTTGATGTCAGAGACCGGATCGCGGTCGCCCTCCAGAGCAGCAGCGTCAACCACATGCACGAGAACAGCACAGCGCTCAATGTGACGCAGGAAGTCCAACCCAAGTCCACGGCCTTCAGAAGCCCCCGGGATAAGACCCGGCACATCTGCGATGGTGAAGGACTCGTAGCCAACGTTGACTACACCCAGGTTCGGCTGCAGCGTGGTAAATGGGTAGTCACCAATCTTCGGCTTAGCAGCGCTCAAGGTGCTGACCAGCGACGACTTTCCGGCCGACGGGAAGCCCACCAGTCCAACGTCTGCCATGGATTTGAGCTCCAAGACAAGATCCTTGGCCTCACCTGGCTCACCGAGGAGAGCAAATCCCGGCGCACGGCGGTTCTTGTTTGCCAGCGCTGCGTTGCCCAGGCCACCGTAACCGCCCTCAGCGGCAATGAAGCGGGCGCCCTTACCGGTCATGTCCGCCAGCACTTCCCCATCCTCGGTCATCACAACCGTGCCCTCCGGCACTCCGAGAACCAGATCCTCACCACGAGCGCCGTTGCGGTGATCGCCAGCGCCCGGCTTACCGTTGGCAGCCTTGATATGGGGGTGGAAGTGAAAGTCCATCAGAGTATGGATCTGGGGGTCTACCACAAGCACAATGTCGCCACCGTGGCCACCGTTACCGCCGTCGGGGCCACCCAGTGGCTTGAACTTTTCACGCAGCACCGAGTTACAGCCGTGACCGCCGTCGCCGGCCTGCAAATGCAGCACGACACGATCTACAAAACGAGACATAAAATCACACACACTTCCGAGCGGAGAGCCATCTTCTAGTGCCTGGAGTAATGCCCTAATTTAAGCGAGCCGACGGGCAGAAGTCTAGGCGGTAACAAAACGCTGCCTCGCAACCTAACGGCGCGAAACAGGACATAAACAACAAAAGAGCCGATTACCTTTCGCAGTGGGAAAGGAATCGGCTCTTCTGCAAGGCAGTTAAACCTGCCTCAAATTCAACGTTGCAGTAATCCTATGTGGACAACCGAAGGTTGTTCTTAGGAGTTGTTCTCAACGATGCTGACAATGCGGCGGTTGCGGCGGGTACCGAACTCGACTGCGCCTGCCTTCAGAGCGAAGAGAGTGTCGTCGCCGCCACGGCCAACGTTCTCACCCGGGTGGAACGAGGTACCGCGCTGACGAACGAGAATCTCGCCTGCCTTAACCTGCTGGCCGCCGAAGCGCTTCACGCCGAGGCGCTTAGCTTCGGAGTCGCGGCCGTTGCTGGTGCTGGATGCACCCTTCTTAGTAGCCATGATTTTCTCCTAGGGAAAAGCTAATTGGAATTTCGGCGGTTTACTTGGAGACGCCGGTGATCTTCAGAACAGTGAGCGGCTGACGGTGGCCGTAGCGGCGCTTGTAGCCAGTCTTGTTCTTGTAGTGCATGCCGCGGATCTTCGGGCCCTTAACGGCCTCGACGATCTCTGCGTTAACGGTAACGTTGGCAAGCTTGTCGGCATCCGCAATGACATCTGCGCCATCGACGAGCAGAACCGGGGTGAGAGCCACGGACGAACCCGGCTCACCCTCGATCTTCTCGACCTTGACGAGGTCACCTTCGGCAACCTTGTACTGCTTGCCGCCGGTCTTGACGATCGCGTACATAGGAGGGCTACCCCTTTATCTGAGAAACTCGACTCAAGGAATCTTTGTAATTCCTTGACTGGACAATGGAATTGCGATTAGTTGCGTGTGCAGAACACTTCAGGGACATACCCGAAAGCCAAATCCGAGTAGATTTCCCCGCTCTGGCCGTTTCCTTACCGCCAGCGCCTCAAGCACCAGTGGGCATGACCAGATACGCCTACTAATCAGCGACTGGTCAAGAGTAGCGAAAAATCCCCCTAAATTACAAACTGCCCGAGTAGGACCCTGTCCCCCATTGGTTTTCACGGTCTTCTCGGGCAGTTTCCGAAGCCACTTTCCACCCCCTGCTTTAGGGAACGAAAAACAGCCTCCTATCTGGCCTTATTCCAAATTTTTAATACTTAGTTCCGGCCGCTTCGGCGCACCGCACGACGCACTCGGCGGCGACGATTGGCCGGTTTCTTCTGCGTCGCCGCAGCACCGCGATTAGCCTGCTTCTGCTCTGGCTTAGTGGCGCGGTTTGAAGTGCCCTGTCGCTGCTTCGGCGCAGTCGCTCCAGCATCGCTTTGCGACGAGACCCTGCGCACCGCCCGACGGCGATTACGGCGAGCTCCCGTGCCCTGGACCGCTACCACTTCAACCCGCGACTTGCCCGAGCGACGGCCACCGCCACTGCGGTTGGCGCTGCGGTTGCTGTCATCGTGGTTGTCTTTTGCACGATCTCCGCCCTTGCTGCCTTCAGCGTCCGCCTTTGGCTTAGTGGACTCGAAGTCCTCGCGACGCGGTGCGCGATCCGAGCGGGAGTTACCGCGAGTCGGACGACGACGACGTGGGGAACGCTCGAACGCCTCCTTGGCCTCCTCATAGGTCTGGGACTCCGTGGCCACAGCCTTGGCGGTCTTGTTAGCGTTGCCGCCCTTGTCATCCTCGGCTGGCTCCCGCACATCTGTGGTGGAAGCTGCCTGGGACTCGGCCTGAGGCGCAGTGGTCTCATTCACAGCCGTACGGCGAACAGCGCGACGACGGCGACGTCGAGCACTGGCGCTGCTGGAGCGTTCAGCGTCGCCACGGCCTCCACCGGTGCCACCGTTATCGGTACGCTCGGCACGCTCAGCACGAGTCGGGCGCTCCGAACGCTTGCGGCGATCGCCATGTTCTTCGTCGCGGTCATCAGCGTCGCGTGCAGCCGAATCAACGGCGACATGCTCCGCTACCCGGCGACGCGTAGCCCGACGGCGGCGGCGCTGTCCCTCCTGCGGCATGTAACGGTCATCCGATGGCTCTTCCGGATCCTTCGCACGGGCTTCCGCAACAGCTGCGGCAGCCAGAGCAGCCAGATCATTGGAGTTGTCCGATTGCTCATCACGCTCGCGGCGCTCCTGACGGCCATTGCCGTCCTGTCGCTGCTCATCGTTTCGGCCCTGGCTCTTACGAACCCGGCGACGACGCGGTGGCTTCGGCTCATCGTTCCCAGAAGAGACGATGACAGCTTCGACAGCAGCTGCAACTCGCTTGTCGGCTGCCTCCTTATCGCGCTGGTTGGTTTCCGTGTCGCCGTCAAGCGTTGTCTTGGAAGTGCCTGCCTGGTCGCCCTGATCGCGGTGCATGGCCAGCGCCGCCGGGTGGTTGGCCGGATTGTGCTCCGAGCTCGACTTGTTGCGGCGCTTGGACTTACCCTGCTCTTCGTTGCGGCGACCGTTCTTGTGACCACGGCTCTGATTGTCCTGCTCGACCGGGTCGATGTGGATAATCAGACCACGGCCATTACAGCAGCTACACGGCGTGGAGAAGGTCTCCAGCAGGCCTGTGCCCAGACGCTTGCGCGTCATCTGGACGAGGCCGAGCGAGGTGACCTCGGAGACCTCGTGACGCGAGCGGTCGCGGCCGAGCGCCTCCTTCAGACGGCGCAGCACCAAGTCCTGGTTCTCCGGCAGCACCATGTCGATGAAGTCGACGACAATCATGCCGCCCAGATCGCGCAGACGCATCTGGCGGACGATTTCCTCAGCGGCCTCCAGGTTGTTGCGAGTGACCGTCTCTTCCAGGTTTCCGCCAGCACCGGTGAACTTACCGGTGTTGACGTCGATGACCGTCATGGCCTCGGTGCGGTCGATGACCAGCGTGCCGCCCGAAGGCAGCCAGACCTTGCGGTCGAGTGCCTTGGCCAGCTGCTCATCGATGCGGAAGTGCTCGAAGACGTCAGCGTCGCCGTGCTCCTTGGCGAAGTAGCGCTGCAGACGCGGCTCCAGCTCCGGTGCCAGGTCGCCGATGTAGTCCGTCACTGTGTTCCACGGACGGTCGCCCTCCACCACAAGACGCGAGAAGTCCTCGTTGAAGACGTCGCGGACGACCTTGACCAGCATGTCCGGCTCTTCGTACAGCGCAATCGGCTTTGCCCCGCGCTTCGCCTTCGCCGCCTCGGAGGCTTCCCAGATTTCCTGCCACTGCGATTCCAGGCGCTTAATGTCGGCCTCGATGGCCTCCTTGGACACGCCCTCGGCCGCGGTGCGAATAATCGTGCCCGAGCCCTCCGGCGTAACCTCACTCAGAATCGACTTCAGGCGCTTGCGCTCCGGCTCCGGCAGCTTGCGGGAAATACCCGCGCTTCGGCCGCCCGGCACGTACACCAGGAATCGACCAGCCATCGAAATGTGAGTGGTCAGACGCGCGCCCTTGTGACCAATCGGATCCTTGGACACCTGGACCAGAATCTGGTCGCCGGCCTTCAGCGCGTGTTCAATCTTGCGCGAACGCGATTTCGTGCCCAGCAGCTTCCAGTTCAGGTCACCTACGTAAATGACACCGTTGCGGTCGGTTCCGATATCAATGAACGCCGCTTCCATGCTGGGTAGGACGTTCTGCACGCGACCGAGGTAGATATTGCCGATCTGCGTAGTCTGCGTGTCAGAGGTAACGAAGTGCTCGACCAACAGGTCATCTTCCAGCACACCCACCTCAGTGACAATGCCCGCGTGGTCATGGCGCTTGCGCTCACGCACCACCATCGTGCGCTCCACCGACTCGCGGCGAGCCAGGAACTCAGCCTCCGAGATCACGTGGCGCTTGCGCGATTCCTCACGACGTTCGATACGGCGACGGCGCTGCGCCTCCAGGCGAGTCGAGCCCTTAATCGCCTGTGGCTCTTCGACCTCCTCGCGGGTTTCCGCCTCCTCGCGCTCTGCGTTTTCGGTGGTCTTCTCCGCCTGCTGAGCATCATCATTACGACGCCCACGTCCACGACGACGACGGCGCGGCCGCGGCTGACGCTCCGTTTCGCTTGACGACGAGCCGTCCTGCCCCTCCCCCGCGTTGTCATCGGAATCCTGGTTGGAGGCACCGCTGTCAGCCGAAGCTGCATCCTCGGTGGCCGAATTCTTGGCCGTGGCCGGCACAGCCTGCGGAGCCAGGAAGATAGGCGCAAACGCGGTCTGCTCTTCCGCAACCGGCGGCTCCGGGACTATCGGCGGCTCGATGTCCTGCAGGGCTTCGCCCTGAGTTGCCTGTGTATCCTGCGGTCCTTGCGCTTCCTGAGTTTCCCGAGTCCCCTCTGCCACTGGAGCGCTGGTCGTGCGGACCGCACGGCGAACTCGGCGACCACGACGTGTGGTCACTGCAGCGCTCTTTGCAGCAGGTGCTTCGGCGGACGCTTTCTCAGCGGAAGTTTTCTCAGCGGTCTCGGCTACGGTGTCGGCAGTATTCTTATCTGCAGCCTTCTTCGATGACGACTGAACTACAGCCTCAACCGCTTCCTCGACGACCGAGTTCGAGTCCTTCTGCTCGTCCTTCGCTGCGGTTTCTTCCGGAGCTCCAGCGGTCTTCTTCACAGCCCGCTTACGCGTTGCCCGCTTCTTAGTCGTGCTCTTCTTCTCGTCGCTCTGCTTCTCTTCAGTCTGCTTCTCTGCGCTCTGCTTTGCCGAGGATTTTTTAGCCGAGGCCTTCTTGGCGTCCTTCTTCTCGGTCACTTCCTCAGCAGGCGCTGCGTCCGACTCCGCTTCGCTCTGAGCTGCCTTCTGGTCGGCCTTCTTTTCTGCCTTCGGCGCATCCTTCTGGTCGGCCTTCTTTGTGGCCTTCTTCGCAGCCGACTTCTTGCTGCTCTTCTTAGCAGCTGATTTCTTCTCGGACTTAGCTGCGGTTTGCTCGTCCGACTTCTCATCCGCCGCGTTCGGCTTACCTGCCGACTGTTTTTCCTTCGCGGCCGACTCTTCGCCGGTTTGCTTGGTCGCAGCGGATCCGTCGTTAAGCGAGGCACTCTCTGGATGATCGCCGATGAAATTCAGCACCGCGTCGAGCTGATTTTGATTAATGGTGGACGCAGCGGACTTTACGACAATCCCCGCGTGCCCCAGTGCTTCGATGGTTTCCTTCGAGGTCAACCCCAGGCTCTTGGCCAGGTGGTGGACTCGGGTTTTCAGAGCCGCTGACTCGCGATCGAATTCGCGTGCCTTAGCGACAACATCCTGGCTGAAATTTGCCACTGTATTTGTTTCTCCTTGACACCCCACCACGCAAAACCCGACAACAGGAGGCACACTCTTTGTCATTCCATGTGCGCCTACATCCGTTGTGGCCTTGGAAACCAGGCGGAGCAACGATGTTGCGACAGCCACTTCATTTGCACCATATGCGCAGATAGAGGGCCGAAAACGATGAACAATTATGAAAGTCTTATTGGCAGGCCTTCCGGCTGACTCGGGGATTCAGCGATCACATGCGGAATATTTCATCCACCGGAGCGAACTCCCGGGCACAACTGCTGCTGTCCATTGTCGCACATATCGAGCAGGTGGCGCGCACCGACATTGGCGGCGTCGGGCCAATCCGAGTTACTGACTGCGTTTATGACAAAAATGGCCTGAAAAATGGCCTGAAAGTGTCATAAACTCGCACAGTTTCACATGTGCAGCCGTGCCCGCATTCACACGTGCAGCCCGCTGAAGGGCCGCCCCACGGTCGTCGACAAGCAAAGAGCGCCGAACCGGCAAACAATTGCTTGCTCAGTTCGGCGCCAGTTCAACGCTTACGGGTCAATGCTGAACCGTCAACGTTTAGAGGTTCGGGAACCAAATACCAATCTCGCGCTCAGCGGACTCCGGGGAATCGGAACCGTGAACAACGTTGTTAGCAACCTCAAGTGCGAAGTCACCGCGGATGGAGCCCGGGGTTGCGGCCTCAACCGGGTTGGTGCCGCCAGCGAGCTGACGCCAAGCAGCGATTGCGTTCGGGCCCTCGATAACACCAGCGACCAGCGGTGCAGAGGTGATGAAATCAACCAGCTCACCAAAGAACGGCTTATCGACGTGCTCTGCGTAGTGCTCCTTCGCAGTTGCCTCGTCAGCAACACGGAGGTCAAGCGCGACCAGCTTCAGGCCCTTACGCTCAATGCGGGAGATAACTTCGCCGACCAGACCGCGGGAAACGCCGTCCGGCTTGATCAGAATAAGAGTACGTTCAGTCATGGTGAGCATCATACTATGACAAACCCCGCTGCACCGGAGTGGTGGTGCAGCGGGGTGAAAGTCGCGACTACGAGCGCGGGAGATCTACGAGTGCTGGGTGGTCAACAGACCGCGCTCCATACGCTGGATGAGGTTCTTCCGCAGGTGCAGAATGTAGGCCCACACTAGTGCGAAGAAGATACCCACCACGCCCATCGACACGTGTGTGAAAATAGCCAGCACACCAAAGACCTGCAGTACAATGTTGGCCTTCAGCGCCCAGGGCTGCTTCTGCAGGAAAGCCATCGCAATCAGAGCCAGGCCCAGGATGGTGATGTACGTAACCGAGAAGGTCTGGTTAATCTGACCGTCGGGAATGCGCGTGACCACAGTCAGACCAAGCAGCACCGAGATAGCCTGCATGATCAGCGTGCCGGACATAACACCGCGCAGACCCTTCAGCGGGTCCTTAGCCGGATCGTGTCCCGCACCGAGCGGACCATACTTGCCGCCCTCACTCAGGTCACGCCCCTCGCGGTAGGCGCGCAGGGCCTCGCGGTCGGCAGCGGTGTAATCCTCCGCGCCATTGCCCTGTGGCTGGCTCGCCTGAGATTCGCTCATTGCGGGTCCTTTCCAAATAGTGTCCGGGCCTCGCCCGCGGTAACAACAGATCCAGTGACAATCACGCCGGAACCAGAGACAATACCGTCACCGGTGTCGGTTTCCTCAGCCAGCGCGACAGCTAGCTCAACGGCGGACGGCAGAGTGGGCACGCGATGCACGCGCTCCTCGCCGAAAATCTCCTCCGCAAGGTCAGCCAGGTCGTCGTAGTGCAGCGCACGCGGCGAGGTGTTCTGGGTGATTACCACTTCTTCGAAGTACGGCTCCAGCTCCACCAGCAGCCCACGAGCGTCCTTCTCCCCCAACACCGACAGCACACCGATGACACGGCGGAAGTCGAACTCAGCGGAGAGCGCCGTGCGTAGCGCACGGGCACCGTGAGGATTGTGGGCGGCATCGATAAACACCGTCGGGGTCGAACGCACGCGCTCCAGGCGGCCGGGCGATGCGACCGTCGCAAAGCCTTCGCGAACCGCATCAATGTTGAGCGGACGTCCCGGACCTGCGCCGAAGAACGCCTCCACCGCGGCCAGCGCTGTGGCGGCGTTGCGCGCCTGATGCGGACCGTGCAGTGGCAGATGGATATCGTCATACTCGCCGGCCAGGCCCTTGAGCGTCAGGTTCTGCCCGCCGACCGCCAGCTGATGGCTGACGACGCCATACTCAACCCCAGCACGGGCGACCGAGGCATCCATTTCCACGGCACGGCGCAAAACGACGTCCATTGCTTCCGGTTCCTGCTCGCCAACAATGGCGACATTGTCCGGTGGCGTGAGCAGGTCGTCCTTGTTCCACCGCGACTTGATGATGCCGGCCTTCTCAGCAGCGATTTCAGCCAGGGTATCGCCGAGGTACTCCGTGTGATCGAGACCGATCGGGCAGATGACTGCCACGTCGGCCTCCACCACATTGGTCGCATCCCATGTGCCGCCCATGCCGACTTCCACCACGGCGACATCGACAGGAGCGTCGGCGAAGGCAGCGTAGGCCATGGCCGTGAGCACCTCGAACTTGCTCATCTGCGGGCCGCCCTTTTCGTCGGACTTGGCATCAACCATTTCCACGTAGGGCTGAATCTCGCGCCAGATGCGCACGTAGTCGCGTGGATGGATGGGCTGGCCATCAATGGCGATGCGCTCGGTAACCAGCTGCAGATGCGGACTGGTGGTGCGGCCAGTGCGCCGACCGAGAGCGCGCACCAGCGACTCAATCATGCGAACAGTGGAAGTCTTGCCATTAGTGCCGGCAACGTGAATCACCGGAGTGGCACGCTCGGGATGGCCAAGGATGTCCATCAGCATCTCGATCCGCTCGAGTGATGGGTCAATCTTGGTCTCCGGCCAACGCTGATCCAGCTCGGCTTCCACCTCTGCGAGCTCGCGCAGCTCCTCGGCGGTGGCCTCCAGCGGAGCCGGCTCATTGACTGGGCGGTCCACATCGACCGGCAGACTCAGGCCTTCCTCGGATACGGAGACCTCACCGAGGCGCATGTCATCGGGCATGCGGTCATCGGCCATCACACCGGCGATTTCGCGAGGCTCAAGGTCCTCGACAATCTGGGAGTCAGTCGGATCGAATTCGAACTCAGGCGCTGCGGTGGACTCTTCTCGCGCTGCAGTCTCATCTTGCGTCACCGATTCGTCTTCGCCGCCGAGATTCAAACGAATCTCCCCTGCAATCTCATCGTGTGATTCAGCACCCCGAGGTTCGATATCCCGTGGTTCGGTCATGCCTGCGGAAGTCCCTCCAAACGAGCCTTAATGCGGTCAATTTCCTCCAGTGCGAACTGGTGGCGAGTCTTGATCTTCTCCACGACCTGCTCCGGAGCCTTGGACAGGAAGGCCTCGTTGCCGAGCTTCTTCTCGGTGCCGGCCAGTTCCTTCTCGGCCTTGGCCAGGTCTTTTTCCAGGCGCTTGCGTTCAGCGGCCACATCGACGGTGCCGGAGGTATCCAGCTCTATCAGGACCGTGGCCTGAGACAGGCGCACCTCAATGGAAGCGGTAGCGGTGAATCCATCCTCCGGTGCCTCAGCACGAGCCAGCGAACGAATCATCTCTTCCTGAGCAGTCAGATCAGCATCCGCCAGGTTCATGCGTGCCGGCACGCGCTGCGACGGCTTCACACCCTGGTCATTGCGGAAACGACGCAGCTCGGTGACCAACTTCTGGGCATCGGCAATACGACGTGCGGCAACCTCGTCGACAGCAGCGCCGTCGGTGGTCATGGTGGCATCCGGCCAGGCGGAAATAACCAGAGAGTCCTCGAAGCCCTCCGCGCCGTCGGTAAGCGCCTTCCATAGCGTCTCCGTGACGAACGGCATGGACGGGTGCAGCAGACGCAGCAGCGTATCCAGCACGCGGCCGAGAACCAGACGAGTGGAGGCTGCGCGGGCGGCCTGCTCCTCGGTCATGGTCTCGCCGTCGTTCAGGCGCGGGAAGTCAACCTTGGTCATCTCCAGGTACCAGTCACAGACCTCGTCCCATGCGAAGTGGTAAAGGGCCTCGTTGGCCTTGGAGAACTCGTACTTATCCAGCGCAGCGTCAACCTCGGCGCGGACCTGTTCCAGGCGGTCCAGGATCCAGCGGTCGGTGTCGGTGAGCTGGTCGCGGTCCGGCAGCTCGCCCACGTGGGCCCCGTTCATCAGCGCAAAGCGGGTGGCGTTGAACAGCTTGGTAGCGAAGTTACGGGAGCTCTGAGCGGCGTCATTACCGACCGGCAGGTCAGAGCCCGGGTTAGCGCCACGCGCCAGCGTGAAGCGAAGTGCGTCCGCACCGTAGTCGCGGACCCAGTCCAGCGGGTCAATGCCATTGCCGAGAGACTTCGACATCTTGCGACCCTGCTCATCGCGGACCAGACCGTGCAGGAAGACATCCTTAAACGGCACCTGCGGACGACCGTCGCGCCCCTTACCCAGCGGTGAATCAGCCAGGGTGGCAGCAAAGGTCGAGAACATCATCATGCGCGCGACCCAGAAGAACAGAATGTCATAGCCGGTGACCAGTACAGATGTCGGGTAGAACTTCTCCAGCTCTGGGGTGGCTTCCGGCCAACCCATCGTGGAAAACGGCCACAGCGCAGACGAGAACCAGGTATCCAGCACGTCCGGATCCTGCGTCCAGCCCTCGCCCGTCGGAACCTCATCATCCGGGCCGACACAGACGACCTCGCCATTCGGGCCGTACCAAATCGGGATGCGGTGGCCCCACCACAGCTGGCGGGAAATACACCAGTCGTGCATGTCATCGACCCAATCGAACCAGCGCGGCTCCTGCGAAGCTGGGTGAATAACCGTGTCGCCCTCGCGAACAGCATCGCCAGACATCTTGGCCAGCTCATCGACCTTAACGAACCACTGCAGGCTCAGCAGCGGCTCAATCGGCTCACCCGAGCGCTCCGAGTGACCGACCGAGTGAACGTACGGGCGGACCTCCTTGACAATGCGCCCCTGCTCACGCAGCGCCTCCGTCAGCGCAGTACGGGCTTCCGCACGATCCATGCCGTCGAAACGCGTACCAGTGTTGAAGATACGGCCAGTGGTATCAATGACCTCCGGCATATCCAGGTCGTGGCGCTGGCCCATGGCGAAGTCATTTGGATCGTGTGCCGGCGTGATCTTCACCGCACCGGTACCGAACTCGCGGTCCACATAGTCATCGGCGATGACCTGAATCTTCAGGTCCTCGCGGAACGGGTGGTCCAAAACCTTGCCCACCAGGTGCGTGTAGCGCTCATCCTCCGGGTGCACGGCAATTGCCACGTCGCCCAGCATCGTCTCCACACGAGTCGTCGCCACAACAATGGAGTCTTCCCCATCGCCGTAGCGGAAGGAGACGAGCTCGCCTTCAGCGTCCTCGTACTTGACCTCAATATCCGAGATTGCGGTCTGCAGCACCGGAGACCAGTTGACCATACGCTTGGCGCGGTAGATTAGGCCGCGGTCAAACAGTTCCTTAAAAATCGTCTGAACCGCACGAGACAGCCCCTCGTCCAGAGTGAAGCGCTCACGGGACCAATCCAGGGAGTCACCAATCTGGCGCATCTGGTTGCCGATACGTCCGCCGTAATCGTGCTTCCACTCCCAGACCTTCTCCACGAACTCCTCGCGGCCATAATCGAAGCGGTCCTTGCCTTCGGACTCCTTCAGCATCGCCTCGACCTTGGTCTGCGTTGCGATACCCGCGTGGTCCATACCCGGCAGCCACAGCACCTCGTAGCCCTGCATGCGCTTACGGCGCACCAGCGCATCCATCAAAGTGTGGTCCAGTGCGTGGCCCATGTGCAGCTGACCCGTCACATTCGGCGGGGGCAGCACAATAGAGTAAGCCGGCTTGGAGCTAGACGGATCAGCCTCGAAATAGCCAGCGTCTACCCAGCCCTGGTACAGGTCCGACTCCACGTCAGCCGGGTTCCACGACTTGGGCAACTTATCTGCTCTGTTTAGGTCCACGTTGTTCTCAGTCACGCGTCACATCTTAGCGCCTTGCCCGGATTTGTTTTTCCAGGGGCTTTACGACGACCCTTGCGCCCCAACCCATATCTGCTATCGGCGACTTACGCACCGCCGAATTCAAGCTTTACTCACTCCCCGAGCCCATCCGCGATTACCGCAGTAAATGAAAAGGTGCCCTCTTGCGAAACCATCACAAGAGGGCACCTTTAAACAGGCGTTAAGCGGCCCTTAGACCAGCAGATCCTTAACTGCGTCGCGCTCTTCGCGCAGTGCCTTGACGTTGCGCTCGATGCCAGCGCGCTGCACCTCGGAGAGATCCAGGCCCTCAACGCGAACCCACTCGCCGTCCTTGGCGTAGCACGGAACACCAGCGACCAAGCCCTCGTCGATGCCGTAGGAGCCGTCGGACGGAAGTGCGACAGAGACCCACTCGCCCTCTGGGGTACCCGTGACCCAGTCACGCATGTGGTCAACTGCGGCAGCTGCAGCGGAAGCTGCGGAGGAGGAACCGCGGACCTCGATGATTTCTGCGCCACGCTTGGCGACGCGCGGGATGAAGTCCTGCTCGACCCATGCAGCGTCAACCTTGTCGGAGACCTTCTCGCCTGCAATGGTGGCGTAGGTGATGTCCGGGAACTGGTCTGCGGAGTGGTTACCCCAGACGATCATGTTCTTAATCTCAGTGGTCGGAACACCAATCTTTTGCGACAGCTGGGACAGGGAACGGTTGTGGTCCAGGCGCATCATAGCGGTGAAGCGCTCTGCCGGGATGTCCTTAGCGTGGGAAGCGGCAATCATGGTGTTGGTGTTAGCCGGGTTGCCGACAACCAGAACCTTGATGTCGTCTGCTGCGTGATCGTTCAGTGCCGCGCCCTGCGGGCCGAAGATCTTGCCGTTGGCGCCCAGCAGTGCGGAGCGCTCCTCACCCTTGCCACGCGGCTTTGCACCGACCAGGAATGCGGCGTTGGCACCGTCGAATGCCTTTGCCGGATCATCGGTGATGTTGATGCCAGTCAAAAGTGGGAAGGCGGAGTCAAACAGCTCCATGGCGACGCCTTCGGTGGCGTGCAGCGCCGGAGTGATCTCCAGCAGGTTCAACTCAACCGGGGTCTCAGGGCCGAAAACCGAACCGCTGGCAATGCGGAAGAGCAGGGAGTAAGCGATCTGTCCGGCGGCGCCGGTAACTGCAACCTTTACGGGAGTCTTGTTCACTACAGGCCTTTCTCGAGAGAGAATCAATTCGCTGCCCACTCTAATGCGACTGCGGAATTGGCGCAGACGGGGGCGACGGGCTCAGTACAATTCTGAAAAACGGATAGCATTAGGCATGACTTACGGTCGTGTACTCATTTCACTAGAAAGAAGTCCGCGACTGACCAATTTCACCCCCGTTAGATAGCCAAAACCCCGTAGTCGCTCTCTAGTCCAAGCAAAGGATTTTCATGAAGTCTCCAGGCTCCTCTGATGCAATCCCCCATGCAGTCTTGGTGGCAGCACTTCAAGAATTCACCGCAAAGGGGTATGCAGATGCCCGTCTGGATGCCATTGCTGCCGCCTCTGGTGTCTCCAAGCGCATGCTTCACTACCACTGTGGTGACAAGATGGGACTCTACAGGGCGACGTGGGCACATGTGCTGGAGACCGTAAGGCCTGACGACGACGCCCTGCGTCCGCACTCCAATGTGCCGGTGGAAGCCCTGCAGCATGTAGTCGGCGTTATCTACGACTATTTCTCGGCGAACCCACTCGCCGTACGGTTCATCATCCAGGAAAACCTGCATCCGGTCCTCCCACTTGAAGGCGTGACTGGGCTTGGTGGTCAGAGCCCTATTGTTTTGGAGTTTGACCGCATCTTGTTGCTCGGCCGCGATTACGGTGCATTCCGCACTGACATTTCCGCACTTGATCTTTATATTCTCGTGCTGTCGCTGGCCACCTTCCCCACCCTGCACCAACGGACTTTTGAAAACCTCTACGGCATTGAAATGCAATCGACGGTGCTGTCGGACAAGCTGCGTGAGTTCGCACAGGACACCGTGACCAGCCTGTTGACATCCTCGCCTCGCAACGAACCGGGAAGCTCGTACACTTCCCTGCTGGCCTCCCATGGTGCGAACTCGTCCGCACTTGGCGCAGAGGTCTATGGCGATCAGCCCAACCCAGAGACTCAGGACTTGGCTGCTGATGATGCCCCGGATTACCGCGACATCTACGGCATGGACGACTAGGGCTCCATACAGACACCAAAACCCGGTTAGAGCAGGCGCTCTAACCGGGTTTTCAGCTACCTTTACGCAGTCTTCTTGTTCTCGCTACGTTCAACGAGTTCCGGCGCTGCACCGTCCGTGATGCACTCCTTGTGGACAATGACCTCCGCGACGTCGTCACGCTCTGGGACTTCGAACATCACGGGAACCAAGATTTCTTCCATGATGCCGCGCAGACCACGGGCGCCGGTATTACGGCTAATCGCCTTGGCAGCAATGGCGCGCAGTGCCTCGTCGTCGATGGTGAGGCGCACACCGTCCATGTCGAACAGGTGCTGGTACTGGCGGACCAGGGAGTTCTTGGGCTCAGTGAGTACGCGAACCAGCGCATCCTCATCGAGGTTGGTGACCGATGCGATGACGGGCAGGCGACCAATGAACTCAGGAATCAGGCCGAATCGAACGAGGTCCTCCGGCAGCACGTCGCGGAATGGATCCTTCATGTCCGCGTCGTTAGCCGAGGTGACATCTGCGCCGAAGCCCAGCCCCTTCTTGCCGACACGCTCCTGCACGACCTTCTCCAGACCGGCAAACGCACCGGCAACGATGAACAGGACATTGGAGGTGTCGAACTGAATGAACTCCTGGTTCGGCAGCTTGCGCCCACCCTGCGGGGGCACGGCGGCTACGGTTCCCTCGAGAATCTTCAGCAGCGCCTGCTGCACACCTTCACCGGAGACATCGCGGGTGATGGAGGTGTTTTCAGACTTGCGCGAGATCTTGTCAATCTCATCGACGTAAATGATGCCGCGCTGTGCCTTCTCGACGTCGAAATCAGTAGCTTGCAGCAGCTTCAGCAGGATGTTCTCCACATCCTCACCTACATAGCCGGCCTCGGTCAGGCTGGTGGCGTCAGCGATTGCGAACGGCACATCCAGCTTGCGAGCCAGCGTCTGTGCCAGGTAGGTCTTGCCACAGCCGGTCGGCCCAAGCAGGAGAATGTTCGACTTTTGCAGCTCGACGTCGTTGTCCGACTTGGTCTCCGCAGCACGAAGGCGCTTGTAGTGGTTGTAGACCGCGACGGCCAGCGTGCGCTTTGCCATGTCCTGGCCGATGACATACTCATCGAGGAAGTCGCGAATTTCCAGCGGACGCGGCAGGCGGTCGTCGTTGCCAGTTGCCTCGCCGCCGGTGTTAAGCTCCTCTTCAATAATCTCGTTGCAGAGCTCGATGCACTCATTACAGATGTACACACCAGGTCCGGCAATCAGCTTTTTGACCTGCTTCTGGCTCTTTCCACAGAAAGAGCACTTCAGCAAATCCGCACTTTCTTGCATACGCGCCATGAGGCTCCCGCCGCCGCCTTTCCGCATCGTTGCCAATAACTGCTTCAGACCAGCCTACCGTGAGTGTGCGCAAATACCGGCTTCCACGCCAAGGACGAGGCGAATTTCACGCGATCTCGCCCGGCGCTTTACGACGGCCAGTGCGCAGCACTCCAAAGAGACCATGTCCCCTTTTAGGCGTTGTGCTTGCGGTACTCGAAGACCTGGTCGATGATGCCGTACTCGACGGCCTCTTCAGCGGTTAGGATCTTGTCACGGTCGGTGTCCTTGCGGATCTGCTCTGCAGTGCGACCGGAGTGGCGAGCCAACGTCTCCTCCATCAGCTTGCGCATGCGCTCGATTTCGTTCGCCTGAATCTCCAGGTCGGAAACCTGACCCTGGATGCCCTGGGTAGCCGGCTGGTGAATGAGCACGCGCGCATTCGGCAGAGCTGCACGCTTACCCGGTGCACCTGCAGCGAGCAGCACAGCTGCCGCGGAGGCAGCCTGGCCCAGGCACACGGTCTGCACGTCGGGACGCACGTACTGCATCGTGTCGTAGATGGCCATCAGCGAGGTGAAGGAGCCGCCTGGGGAATTGATGTACATCGTGATGTCACGATCCGGGTCCAGGCCCTCAAGCACCAGCAACTGCGCCATGATGTCGTTAGCGGCGGTGTCATCGACCTGGGAGCCGAGGAAGATAATGCGCTCTTCGAAGAGCTTGTTGTATGGGTTGGATTCCTTAGCACCAAAGCTGGAGTGCTCCACGAAAGAAGGAAGCACGTAGCGCGACTGCGGCATCTGCATATTGTTCATCTCCATGTTGATTAAATCGCCTCTAATTATTCGCTACTGTCCGCTTTTAGCGTGCGGTGTCCTTGAGAGCAGTCACGACGTGGTCAACCAGGCCGTATTCCTTAGCCTCAGCTGCGGTAAACCAGCGGTCGCGGTCCGAGTCTTCCTCAATGCGCTCGACCGGCTGACCGGTGTGCTGCGCAATCAGACGAGCCATCTCCTTCTTGGTGGCAGCGAACTGCTCAGCCTGAATGGTGATGTCGGATGCGGTACCGCCAATACCTGCAGATGGCTGGTGCATCATAATGCGGGCGTGCGGCAGTGCGTAACGCTTGCCCTTAGCACCTGCGGCGAGCAGGAACTGGCCCATGGAAGCTGCCAAGCCCATGCCGTAGGTAGCCACGTCGCACGGAACAAACTGCATGGTGTCGTAAATGGCCATGCCGGCGGTGACGGAGCCACCCGGGGAGTTAATGTACAGCGAGATATCCGCCTCCGGGTCCTCAGCTGCCAGGAGCAGCATCTGACCGCACAGCTTGTTGGCAATCTCGTCGTCGACCTGCTCACCCAGCCAAATAATGCGCTCCTTGAGCAGCTTGTCGAAAACTGTGTTCGTCGACATCTGGGCGTTATCGCTCATCTGTGTACTCCTTCTTCGTACGTGTGCGAGTTTGTCGTTCACTAGAGGGTAACGAAAAGGGCCGTCCCTTTGTTTCAGGAACGGCCCTTGTTCGCTATAAGCGTTGCAGCATAAGGAATGCGTCGCGCTAACGGCGGGGCTTACTCAGCCGAGTTGTCCTCAGCCTTGTCGGACTCAGCCTTCTCAGCCTCAGCTTCGACCTCACCGAAGTACTCGTTCAGATCGATTTCGTTGCCCTCGGTGTCCTTGGCGGAAGCCTTCAGGATCGAGGTGGCCAGAGCCTTGCCGCGGCGAACGTCTGCAAACAGGTTGCCGAGCTGGCCGGACTGCTGAATCTGCTGGATGAACTGGTTCGGGTCCATGCCGTAGGACTGAGCAGTGAACAGGATGTGGTCGGTGAGCTCCTGCTGGGAAACATCCGGCTGGATCTCTTCAGCCAGTGCGTCCAGGAACAGCTGGGTGCGGACAGCTTCCTCAGCGGACTTCTTGGAGTCCTCGTCGAACTGCTCGCGGGTGGTGCCCTGAGCCTCCAGCATGGAGTTCAGAACCTTCTCGTCGCCACCGAACTGACCCAGCAGCTGCTGCAGCTGGCCCTCGACCTGCTCCTTGACAACACCCTCCGGCAGAGCGATGGTGGTCTGCTCCATAGCGGCAGCCAAAACCTTGTCGCGAACCTGCTGAGCCTGCTCACCCTTCTTGGTGTTCTCGACCTGGCGGGCCAGGTCTTCCTTCAGCTCCTCGATGGTGTCGAACTCGGAAGCCATCTGAGCGAAGTCGTCGTCAGCTTCCGGCAGCTCGCGGACCTTAACGGACTGAACGGTAACGGTGACCTGAGCGTCCTCGCCCTCGTGCTCGCCAGCAACCAGCTTGGTGGTGAACTCCTTGGACTCGCCCTGGGACAGGCCGACAACAGCCTCGTCCAGGCCGTCGATCAGGTCGTCGGAGCCAACCTGGTAGGACAACCCCTCAGTGGAAGCCTCTTCCAGCTCTTCGCCGTCGATGGTGGCGGACAGGTCGATGGAGACGAAGTCGTCCTTCTCGACTGCGCGCTCGACGCCGGTCAGGGTGCCGAAGCGAGCGAGCAGGTTCTGCAGCTCAGCCTCAACAGCTTCCTCGTCGGCGACCAGCGGGTCAACCTCAACTGCGATGTCCTCGAACTTCGGCAGCTCAATCTCCGGGCGAACGTCAACCTCAGCGGTGAACTCAACGAGCTCGCCATCTTCCAGCTTGGTGATGTCAACCTCAGGCTGACCGATAACCTTCAGGTCCTCCTCGCGAACGACCTCGTCGTAGCGGGACGGAACCATGTCGTTGAGCACCTGCTCCAGGATTGGGCCGCGGCCGAAGCGGGCCTCAATCAGCTTTGCCGGTGCCTTGCCCTTACGGAAGCCCGGAATCTGGACCTGCTGAGCCAGTGCCTTGTAGGCGTTGTCGAACTCTGGCTTCAGCTCATCAAACGGGACCTCGACGGTAATCTTCACTCGGGTCTCATTGAGCTTCTCAACGGAAGACTTCACTGGTGCACTCTCCTGCAACTCGATGATTAATTCATAGACCACGGGAGTGCCCGTGATACTGGTCGGGGTAGCGGGATTTGAACCCACGGCCTTCCGCTCCCAAAGCGGACGCGCTACCAAGCTGCGCCATACCCCGTATGCGTCATTCGAAACCTAGCAGAAACCCCTTTGGAGCATCTGCACCGGGGCCCTCATAGTCGCGAAATCGCGTTTCCACAACGGACCCGTATAGATTTACCTGACGATTAATGAAATCACAAAACCACGCGTTTAACCAGGCTAATGCTCTGTCTGAAAACGCTTTACGACGCCATCGAGAGCCAACCTGCCAACTACTACTGGTTTCATGAAATCCATGCATATCACCGGGCGTTTGCATCACCTCGGCACTGCTTTTGGCGGCCTCGTTTACTGCAAACACTCCATTCGTCGGCCGACTCCCCAAAGAAGCCTCTCAAACGACTGCCCCTTTGTTGAGTCGTGTGACAGTGTAATCAACGGCTATACGCCTGTTTCACATACCCCACGTTGCTTTAGCTTCATTTTCTGTTTTTCCCGGCCACAGCCACTTTTCTTTAAAGCCTTCGAGAAAAACCTGGCATCGATTTTTGTATGTGCGCTTTAACGGGTTAATATGCCTTGTACCGAGACACGGTCTGGTGGAGACGATTGAGTTTCTAAGCCGGATTTCTGTCTATGGGGATGTCGTATAGTGGCTAATACCTCAGCCTTCCAAGCTGAAGACGCGGGTTCGATTCCCGTCATCCCCTCCACGTAACCGGGAGCTTTGCTCCCGGTTTTTGTTTTTTCCAAGCTGATGCCCGGGGCCAGAAATTCTTCTGCCCTCTGTTCAGGATCCAGTGCCACAGGTACTCTGGGCACCATGAAGCCCACCATTATCGATGCCGATACTGGACACGAACTATGGACCGCGGTCGAATGCGCTGCTTTTTCCGGCACTGCACGTGGCACTTTCACCAGCTACGCTGGCCGCAAAAAGGCTCCTGAGCCCGTCGCGAAGCTTCATGGGTTGACCCTGTGGGATTCCGAAGAAGTTCGCGAATGGCACGCCAACCGGAGGAGCCGCACCCAGCACAACGATTCCACCGAGTCATAAAACCTGCCCAAAAGCCCATTCATTTCCTGGTTCCCGAGCTGCCTCTGTCGCACAGAGATGTCAGCTCGGGAACTTTTTGCGCTCTACATGCGTTGTTTCAAGTAATTACTAGCAATACTCGCAATTTCCTTTTTGGAGGCCTAGCCCATGGGGGCGTTAATCCTGATTGCTATCACCGTCGGTGGCGCAATTATCATCGCGTCGATGGCTCAAAACCGTTCTAACAGGGCCTTTGATGCCCGCCAGAACAATCAATTGGAAGACGCCGTCGCAGACGCCCGCCGATGGATTGAGCGGCTGGGCTCACAGGTACTGAACCTGGCTGGCACCGATTCGGCTTCCACGCAGGCTCTTGCTGACGCATCCGAGCGCTACAACGCCGCTTCCTCGCAGATTTCTACTGCACGCACCCCGGCACAGGCCCGGATGGCGCGCGAATCGGCGCTGGAAGGTCTGCACTACATCAATGCGGCTCGCGAAATTATGGGCTTGCCAGCGGGGCCGACACTGCCGCCGCTGGAGGGCCAGAAAGCCGCTGGTTCTGTGACCGAAACCCGCACCATTGAGCACGAAGGCCACTCGGTTACCGCCTCGCCATACGCCACCCCGGAAACCCCGAACTACTACCCCGGTGGCCGTGTCGCTGGCCGTCCGGTTCCAGCCGGTTGGTACTCCGAGCCATGGTGGAAGTCCGCGCTCCGCACCGGTGTCTGGACCGCAGGCTCGATGCTGCTGTTCTCTACCCTCTTCCACGGTATGGCCGGTGTTGCCTACGGCGCTGATGAGTTCGCCAGCGGCATGGGCACCGGCGCTGACGACTTCGGCGGCACTGAGGACTTTGGAGCCGAAGACTTCGGTGGCGACGATTTCGGTGGAGATGACTTTGGCGGCGACTTCGGTGGCGGCGGTGCAGATGCCGGTGACGCAGGCGACGGTGGAGGTTTCTTCGACGGCCTCTTCGGTGGTGGCGACGGTGGCAGTGACGGTGGCGGATTCTTCGACGGCGGATTCGACGGTTTCG
Organism: Corynebacterium sp. HMSC063A05; assembly: GCF_001809695.1. Taxonomy (NCBI): domain Bacteria; kingdom Bacillati; phylum Actinomycetota; class Actinomycetes; order Mycobacteriales; family Corynebacteriaceae; genus Corynebacterium; species Corynebacterium sp. HMSC063A05. The sequence goes on from NZ_KV798496.1 coordinate 406,995, forward strand.
ATATTTAGAAAAAGCCCGGCGCCGCTATTTCGCTAAATCCGCAAAAGGATCTACAGTGCCGTCTGTCTGGGGCCGATACTCAATTTTTCTGGCGGCGAATCGACCAGCTTCCTTGCCAAGGATGCTGCTAATTAAAGCAACAGCCATATCCATACCTGCTGCGACTCCTGATGAGCTCCAGCGATCTCCGTCTTCAACCCATCGAGCCGCTTTCACCCACGTCACTTCGTTTCCGAACGAGGTAGCCCAATCAAAAGCCAACTTATTACTAGTTGCCCGCTTTCCTTCAAGAAGCCCAGCCGCAGCAAGCAGTGCGGAACCTGTGCAAACCGATGCCACTAACCGCGCCCGGGATCCGAGGTTGTTGAGCCAGTCCAAAAACTCTGCATCCTCAACTAGTGTTCTACTCCCGGCTCCGCCAGGAACTAGAAGAATATCGACCGTTTCGAGGTCAGCGGCACAACGTGTGGCGATAACCTGCGCCCCCTGAGCGCTGGTTATCGGACCAGCAATGTTGGCGACATATTCGACCTCAATCTCTGGGACATGGCCAAAAAGGCCAACCGGTCCAAATACATCCAAGAGCTCGAACCCGGGGAATAGCACAACAGTTACTCGACGATGCGCTTCTGGAATTGTCATACGACAATTCATACTCCGCCTATACATAAAAATGGTCTGGTTCCAGAGTTTTCTGGAACCAGACCCTTTTATTCCTATCAACAGATAGCGAACAACAACCCTTTAAGCCTCCGGCAGCTCCGGGGCAACGCCAGTCTTCTCGTACTCTGCGAGGATGTCAATGCGGCGCTGGTGGCGCTCCTCCTCGCTCCACGGCTGGGAGACGAAAGCATCGACGATGGCCAGGGCTTCTTCCTCAGAGTGCATACGACCGCCAAGGCCAATCAGCTGAGCGTTGTTGTGCTCGCGGGCGAGCTTTGCGGTCTCCACCGACCAAGCCAGCGCACAACGAGCGCCCTTGACCTTGTTAGCGGCGATCTGCTCGCCGTTGCCGGAACCGCCGAGCACGATACCCAGGCTGCCCGGATCGGCGACGGTACGGGAAGCCGCCTCGATGCAGAATGCTGGGTAGTCATCTGCAGGGTCGTAGGTGTGAGCGCCGCAGTCTACGACGTCGTGGCCAGCCTTTTCCAGGTGGGCCTTAATCAGGTTCTTCATCTCAAAACCGGCGTGGTCTGCACCAAGGTAAATACGCATGGCAGCAAGTCTAGCGGTTCCCACGGATTAAACGGTGTCTGCACCCGTTTTAGGTATTGCTTGACGACGTCTCCTGCGCAGCCGAATAGGGTGAAAAGTGACTGTATTTGCGTCTCAGCATGTCTTCGAAACCGGAAATTGGGTGCTTTTACCGTGTCTCCTGCGCCGCAAGCTCACTTCCAAGTCGATCCGGAAGCTCATGGCTCCCATGGGCATCATCACGCACCGGTGGTGCGAACGGTTCGGCATGACATCAACAAGAAGCCATTTATCGTCATTTGGGAGGTCACGCGGGCTTGTGGCCTAGTCTGCAAGCACTGCCGCGCTGATGCGCAACATGAGTCGCATCCGCACCAGCTTTCGACCACCGAGAGCAAGATGCTGCTAGAGACCCTGGCGTCGTATAGCAAGCCGAAGCCTCTTGTGGTGCTCACCGGCGGCGATCCTTTTGAGCGTGATGACCTGGAAGAATTGGTGCGATTCGGCACTGAGCACGGCCTGAATATGTCGCTGTCGCCATCGGTGACGCCGCGGCTGACGCCGGAGCGGATTCAGTCCCTGCGCGAGGCTGGCGGTAAGGCGATGTCGATGTCGCTCGATGGCGCGACCGCCCAGACCCATGATAAGTTCCGTGGTTTTTCAGGCACTTTTGAAAAGACGCTGGAGATGGCTCCGCACATCAACGAGGCCGGTTACCGACTGCAGATCAACTCGACCCTGACCAAGGGAAATATCCATGAGGCACCAGCGCTGCTGAAGACCGTCATGGAGATGCAAGCCAAGATGTGGTACGTCTTTTTCCTCGTCCCCACTGGTCGCGGCGCAGATTTGGGCGCATTGTCGCCGGAGGAACGCGAGGATGTTCTTCACTGGCTATCGGATGTGTCCAACCGAATTGCCATTAAGACGACGGAGGCGCCGCAGTATCGGCGCGTCGTCATGCAGCAGGAGGAAGCGAAAGAAAAAGGGCTGCCGTCCTATCAGGGCGGCGAGCTCTACCGCTACTTGACCGAAGAAACGACAAAGCTGCTCGGCTCTGTGCCGGAAAAGCCACGCCGACCGCGCTCCCCGATGGCCGTCAATTCCGGGTCAGGTTTTGCCTTCATTGACCACATCGGCGATGTCTACCCCAATGGTTTCCTGCCGCTTCACTGCGGCAATGTAAAGGCAACACCATTCCAAGAAATCTATTCGAACTCACCGGCGTTCAAGGCCCTTCGTGATCCTGATAATTGGCACGGCAAGTGCAGCGTCTGTGAATACCACAGCGTCTGCGGTGGGTCCCGATCCACTGCGTATGCACTGACCGGCGATTACACCGCATCCGATCCGACCTGCATCTACATTCCGCCACGGTGGGCTGCCATGAGCGAAGAAGAACGGCAGGCCTCTACCGGGCAGAATGCCGAAGCTGGGGCCGCTCAGTTTTCTTAGCCACACACCCCAGCTGCTACAGGTTTCTTAGTCGAAGCGCGGATCCTCAGTGCGAGAGCGCTTAATTTCGAAGAAATACGGGTAGCTGGCGACGGCAACCGAGCCGTCGAAAATCTTGCCGGCTTCTTCGCCGCGTGGGATACGGGTAAGCACCGGACCGAAGAAGGCAACGTCGTTGAGCTTGACCACCGGAGTGCCGACGTCGTTGCCGACCTCCTTCATGGCCTCTGCGTGGTTTTCACGCATGAGCTCATCAAACTCTGTGGTCAGAGCCTGGGCCAGACGCTCTTCCGGCAGGCCAACCTCTGCGAGGGTTTCCTTAATCAGCTCGTCGAATGCGTGCTCCGGCTCGTCGACATGCGCATGACGATCGATGCGGTTTTCGTTGTGAATCTTCGTGCCCAGCGCGGTGTAGAGCTTGTCGACGGCCTCCTGACCATCCTGGGAGAACACTGCATTAAACAGGCGTGCCGGGGTCCAGTTGCACTGCATCATGAACTTGTACTCTTCCGGCAGTTCGTCGCGGCCTTCATTGAGTACTGACAGGCTCATCGGCTTCCACTCGACCTCGATGTCGCGGACCTTTTCGACTTCCTTAATCCAGCGGGATGTCACCCAGCAAAACGGGCAGGAAACGTCGAAGTAGAAAGTGACCTTGTCTCGATTGCTCATGCGAAAGTCCTCCTAAATCATTGATTGACTTATCAACGACTATAGGGTGGAGTTTTTCAGCTCGCATGCATGAATTCGAATGGGTCCGAAGTTCTACCGGACCCGGTGCTAACTGGCTCTCCCATCGGGCACCGTCCAGATTGCTTACCTAGCCGTTCCAGGGCAAGCCCGTGGCCTCCAAGGAATCAGCAGCAGCCTCCAGGTAGGCGGGCCAATCTGCGTAGTCCAAGAACTCCGGCCCCACCTCGTGGTCCATGGAGACCATCTTCCCCGAGCGCATGTCCAGGCAGTAGTTGTTTCCGCCGAAGTCCATGACCAGCGGAATCCATGCCTCGTGATACCACTTGCCATCCGAGTCGGCGCTATCCATCCCCTCGGCTTCAAAATCATCGAACTCGCCGTCTGCCTGCAGCTGAGTCCACAGCTTGTAGTCGTTCAGAATCGACTTCGGCGGCGCAATCCAGCCGCCGTCCCACGGCTCACCGTCCACAGACGCGTGCCGCAGCCACGAAGCTCGCACGTAGTCTGGCAGCTTTACTCCGAGGTCAGCCTCAAGCTGATCCAGTTCCGCTTCTGTCGCCGGGGCCTCCAGGGCGTCGTCGCCAAGCTTTGCTTCAATGCGATCCCACGCCGCGTTGACCCGTTCAACCTTGCTTGCATCATCACTGAGTTCGTACATGAAACGAAGTGTATTCACGATCGGTTTTGCTCGCATGCCGAAGAAGCCAAAATCTCGCCCAATCGACCGCCGATGCGACAGCCAATCGACCGCCCCAATCGACGTGGAATGAGCGAGGAAATCGAGGTCGCCCCGCCCACCCCACTACTGTCCGGTTCCCAATCCGGGGTCGTGGTTACACTTGTCGCATGACTTCCACGAACCTAACCAGGACCGAGGCTGCCGACCGTGCGGCCATGCTCGAGGTGTCCCACTACGACATCTCTCTTGACCTCACTACCGCACCTGTCGGTGGGCCGCACAGTGCACCAACATTCGCTTCCAAGACCGCAATTTCTCTGACGGCGAAGCGCGCTGGTTCCACCTTTATTGACCTGCGTGATGCAGTCGTCAAGAGTGTGACCATCGACGGCGTCGATGCTACGGAGGCCGCTCGCTATGCCAGCGAAACCGGCATTAACGTGGATCTGACCGAAGGTGACCACACCATCGTTATCGACGCGGACTGCCGTTACACCAACAACGGCCAGGGAATTCACCGCTTCCAGGATCCTGCCGACGGCGAAACATACCTGTACTCGCAGTTTGAAACTGCCGACGCCAAGCGCGTGTTCGCCTGCTTTGACCAGCCGGATTTGAAGGCGACGTATTCAATCCACGTCGTGGCACCGAAGGGCTGGAAGGTTATTTCCAACTCGGTGGCCAAGACCGGCGCCACCACCGATGTCCACGGCAATGAGGCCGATACCTTCGACTTCTCGGTGGATGTTCCCCTGTCGACGTATCTCATCGCAGTCTGTGCGGGCCCATGGTACGAGGTCGCTGACTCGTGGACCGGCACTGTCGCACCGCACCCGGAAACCCCTGCCGAACACCAGCCGGAGGGCGAGCTGACCATTCCACTGGGGCTCTACTGCCGCCAGTCCATCGCCGAGTACCTCGACGCTGACACTCTGTTCAAGGAGACCAAGGAGGGCTTCGACTTCTACGCCAAACATTTCGGCGAGCCCTACCCGTTCGGTAAGTACGACCAGATCTTCTGCCCGGAGTACAACATGGGCGCGATGGAAAACGCCGGCTGTGTGACCATCCGCGACGAGTACGTCTTCCGCTCCAAGCCCACCCATTACCTCTACGAACGCCGCAACGACACCATCCTGCATGAGATGGCTCACATGTGGTTCGGCGATCTGGTCACCATGCAGTGGTGGGATGACCTCTGGCTCAATGAGTCCTTCGCCACCTGGTCGGCCGCCGCCGCTCAGGTCGAGGTTTCCGATTACAGCCACGCTTGGACCACTTTCGCCAACGTCGAAAAGGCCTGGGCCTACAAGCAAGATCAGCTACCGTCGACGCACCCGATTGCCGCCGACGCCAGCGACATTGACACCGTCGAGCAGAACTTCGACGGCATCACCTACGCCAAGGGCGCGTCCACCCTCAAGCAGCTGGCCGCCTACGTTGGTCAGGATGCTTTCCTCGCCGGTGCTCGTATGCACTTTGCCCGTCACCGCTTTGGCAATGCCACCTTCGCGGACCTGCTGGACGCGCTCTCCGAGGCTTCCGGTCGCGATCTGTCTGGCTGGGCCGATCAGTGGCTGACCACCACCGGTATCACCACCCTGGCACCGGACTTCCGCCAGTCGGCCGGTAAGTACACCTCCTTCGCAGTCACACAGGAAGGTGCCGAGCCGGGTGCCGGAGAACTCCGCGATCACCGAATCGCCGTGGGTATCTACAACCTGCGCGGCACCGGATCGGATGCCGTACTCGAGCGCACCAAGCGCGTGGAAATCGACGTCCGTGGTGCACGCACCGAAGTCCCAGAGCTGGTCGACACTCCAGTCGGCGATGTCGTGCTGGTTAACGACGACGACCTCACCTACAGCATGATCCGCTTGGACGAAGGCTCGCTTGCCACCGTCATCGACAACATCGGCGCCTTCACCGATTCAATGGCACGCACACTGTGCTGGTCCGCGACCTGGCAGATGGTTCGCGCAGGCCAGATGCGCGCTCGCGACTTCGTCAACCTGGTGCTCCGCGGCATCCCGGGCGAGGACAAGCTCTCCGTCTTGGAGCGCGTCATCGCTCAGGCGGTCAGCGCCGTCAACGTCTACGCCGATCCACAGTGGGCTGATTCCACCGGCCGCGACCTGCTGGCTCAAGGCCTGTTGGACAACGCGAAGAAGGAAACCGACGCCGACCGCGCCCTGGTTTTCGTTAACGCTTTGACCACCGTGGGCTCGTCGAATAGCGACGTCGTTGACGCACTGCGCGCCATCTACGCTGGTGACGCAGACAAGGCTGGTTTCCCAGCTGTCGCGGTAGACACCGACATGCAGTGGCGCGCCCTGAAGGCGCTGGTTTCCGCCGGTCTCGAGGGCGAGGAAGCCATCGCAAAGCTTGAAAAGACCGACAACTCGGCACTAGGTGCGCAGGCCGCCATCGCCTGCCGCGCCTCTGTGCCGACGCTCGCCAACAAGTCCCGCGTCTGGGCAGAGGCGACGGTCTCCGGCAACGATGCCCCGTCGAACCTTGTCATTCGCCACTTGCTGGCCGGCTTCAACGCGCCGGGCTCGGGTGAGGTGCTCGCACAGGCGCTTGACGACGACTCCCGCGCCACCATCAACGCGGAGCAGTCGGCGACTTCGCTGTCGGAGCACTTCTTCGCCGTTGCCAACATCTGGTGGAAGCAGTTCTCCTCCGAGACGGCCCAGACTCTGCTCGAGGGCTTCTACCCCACCTGGGAGATCAGCGAGTCGGCAATTGCGGCCGCTCAGTGCTTGCTCGACAGCGATGAGACTGCGTCGCCGGTCAAGCGCATCATCTCTGAGCAGCAGTTCCTGGTGAAGCTCGCTCTTCGTGCCCGCGAGTTCGACGCGAAGTAGCAAGTGATTTCGACCGGCACTTTGGCCGTTATCGTTTTCGTGGCATCAAGTCGATAGACTTGGTGCCATGACAACTTCTCAGACGCTCTTTGACTCCGTCGGCGGCGAGGATGTCTTCAATCGCATCGTCCATGGCTTTTACACGCGTATGCGTTCCGATGACCTCATCGGCCCGATGTACCCCAGCGATGACTGGGAGGGCGCCGAGGATCGACTCCGCATGTTCCTCGTCCAGTACTGGGGCGGGCCGCGTTCGTACAGCGAACAGCGTGGTCATCCGCGCCTGCGCATGCGCCACATGCCGTTTTCCATCGGCGAAGCCGAACGCGACCGCTGGCTGGAGATCATGAGCGCCTCACTCGCAGACATTTCCGATGAAGAGCTCCCCCGCCCTCAACGCGAAGCCATGTGGAATCACATGGTGCAGGTCGCTGACATGCTCATCAACCGCTTCGACGCGCAGTAGGAATTATGCTCCTACCCCGCTAGTTCAGCAGCGGCAGCACGCCAAAGGACTCGAGCGTAAAGATCGAGCCAAACCGCCCATCCAGCCGGTGCCACCGTCCCTTCGTGGACACGCGCACCGGCTCTTTTTCATCCGGTTGCTCCGGAATGAAGCCCATCGCACACAGCGCAAACACATCCCGCATGGTCACGTCCACCACGCTTTTCGACGTCTCCTGCGACTGCCCCTCCCCTGAGTCAACAGTGGCTTCACCGGCCTCGCCGCTGACAGTAAGAACCTTCTGATCTAGCAGAGATGGCGGCATACCCATGGGGCCGGAAGATTCCACCGCGACCGCGCGCCCCTGCTTCTCGAGAGTCCGGAAAGCAGTGGCCGGAACATAGTCGACAACCTGCCATCCTTCCGGAACTGGCAAGAATCCCGGCCAGGAGGACGCCGACTGCGCATGCACCCGGTACGGCAGCGCGGTGAGCGAAGCTTCCTTGTCCTCCGCATCGTCGGATGATTTTGCCTGCGCGAAGGCACGCACTGCGATGTCTTTAATCTCCGCGGCAGTGACGATGATGTCGTCGGGAAGCGCATGTAGCGCAATTGTGCGCATGGCGAGCGGGCCGATCGGGGTCTTCACCCATACCTGTGACATTGCTGGCGCAGCGGTGGGCTCGGGCGAGGAACTGATACCGGCGACGGTGGTGGTCTTTCGTGCGCGGATGCGAAGCAATGTGTTCTCGTCGAGGGCGTAGGCCTTATGGGCTAGGACGCCCAGATTCTTCAGGGCATCGGGAGTGCCGAAGGTCAGCTCGGCAGCGGGATGAGAAGTGGTCACGGCGAATTACTTGTCCTGGTCTTCCTTGTTGTCCTCGATTGCGGGAGCTGCAAAACGCTCCAGTTCACGGCGTGCAGACGGGGAGAGCTCGACTGCCTTCGCAGTCTTGAGATCAAACATCACCATCACGGTTTCAAGCACAGCCACGATGTGATCATGCTGGTCGGAGATAGTCTGGCGGAGTGTGAAAGAGGTGCGACCGAAGTTGATGATCTCGGTCTCAACCACAACTTCCTGGGTGTCCGGCAAGATAGCGCGGACGTAGTCGATCTCCAGGCGACGCACCACTGCCGCAGGCATCCCTGCCCCGCCGCCGAGACCGCGCATAACAAAGTCCAGACGAGCCTGCTGGGCGTATTCCAGGAATGCGGTGTTGTTAGCGTGGCCGTACTGATCGAAATCAGACCAGCGGATAGCAACGTTGGTACGAAATGGTGCTGATTCAGTCATACCCAGAACTATAGGCGTTTTCTGGAGCTACGAGCCTGCAAATAACGCGAAAGCCCGGGACCTGTGCACTGGTGCGAGCCAGTCCACACTGTTCCGGGCTTTGCCGTTGGCAAAAACCAGATTCGCGGGAAACAGATTAGCGGGTCAGGCGACGGTGAGTGACACGCGACGGGCGCGCAGCCTCCTCGCCGTAACGCTCAATCTTGTTCTTCTCGTAGCCCTCGAAGTTGCCCTCGAACCAGAACCACTTGCCCTCTTCGAAGTTGCCTTCCCATGCGAGGATGTGGGTACAGGTGCGGTCCAGGAACCAACGGTCGTGAGAAATGACCACGGCACAGCCCGGGAAGTTCTGCAGTGCGTTTTCCAGCGAAGACAGGGTTTCGACGTCAAGGTCGTTAGTCGGCTCATCCAGGAGGATAAGGTTTCCGCCCTGCTTGAGGGTCAGCGCGAGGTTCAGACGGTTGCGCTCACCACCGGAGAGAACCTTCGACGGCTTCTGCTGGTCCGCGCCCTTGAAACCAAAGGCAGACAGGTACGCACGAGACGGCATCTCGTTCTGGCCGACCACGATGTAGTCGAGACCATCAGAGACAACCTCCCAGACGGTCTTTTCCGGATCGATATTTTCACGGCCCTGGTCAACGTAGCTGAGCTGAACAGTCTGCCCGACCTTGACCTCACCGGAATCCGGCTGCTCCAGCCCCACGATGGTCTTAAACAGGGTGGACTTACCCACACCGTTCGGGCCAATCACACCGACGATGCCGTTACGCGGCAGGGTGAACGACAGGTCCTTAATCAGGACGCGGCCATCAAAGCCCTTCTCCAGGTCCTTGACCTCAACAACCTGGTTACCCAGGCGCGGCGGGGTCGGAATCTGAATTTCTTCGAAGTCGAGCTTCTTGTACTGCTCGGCTTCCTCCACCATCTGCTCGTAGCGCTCCAGACGGGCCTTGTTCTTGGCCTGGCGAGCCTTCTGCCCCGAGCGGACCCACGCCAGCTCATCCTTCAGGCGCTTCTGCAGCTTGGCGTCCTTCTTACCTGCAACCTCAAGGCGCTCAGCCTTCTTCTCCAAGTAAGTCGAGTAATTGCCCTCGTACGGGTAGAGCTTGCCGCGGTCGACCTCACAAATCCAGCCAGCGACGTGATCCAGGAAGTAACGGTCGTGAGTCACGGCCAGGACAGCGCCCGGGTACTTAGCCAGGTGCTGCTCGAGCCACAGCACGGACTCGGCGTCCAGGTGGTTAGTGGGCTCGTCGAGAAGCAGCAGATCCGGCTCGGAGAGCAGCAGCTTAGCCAGTGCTACACGACGACGCTCACCACCGGAGAGGTGAGTAACCGGCTCATCTGCCGGCGGGCAGCGAAGCGCATCCATTGCCTGCTCAATCTTGGAATCCAGCTCCCAAGCATCAGCAGTGTCGAGCTCCTCCTGGAGCTTGCCCATTTCTTCCATGAGCTCGTCGGTGTAATTGGTGGCCATCTCCTCGGCGATGGCTTCAAAACGAGCCTTCTTCTCGAAGATGTCGCCGAGGCCCTCCTCGACGTTGCCGCGAACGGTCTTCTCCTCGTTCAGCGGAGGCTCCTGCAGCAGGATGCCAACAGTGGCGCCCGGCTCCAGGAAAGCTTCACCGTTACTCGGCTGATCCAGGCCAGCCATAATCTTCAGAATCGACGACTTACCTGCGCCGTTCGGACCGACCACGCCGATCTTTGCGCCCGGGTAAAACGCCATGGTGACGTTGTCGAGAATAACCTTATCGCCGTGCGCCTTGCGCACGTTTTTCATCTGGTAGATGAACTCACCCATGATGGAATTTCGTCCCCTCGTAAAAAGGAAATAAGCAATCCCTGTAGAGGTTACGCATAGGAACCAAAAGGCACAATCTACATGGGCGTACCCGCAATCCTTTCCCACCAAAGTCTCTGCCAGGCTACTAGCAAAACTAGCTGCGAGATAACGCTGCCGAATCGTATGCGATCCCTCCCCCTTTCTCAGCAGCGTCACCTCACATGCAGCAAATACCCCTCCCCTCTTTTAGCGGCACCCCCCTTAATCCGCTCTAGAACGGCCAACTAACTCCTTGCCTGGAACTGGCCAACTAACTCCGTCACTAAAACGGCGCACTAGCTCCTGCACCAGCCATTTCTTGCTGCTCAGCACGAGCTGCACTTGTGTTCCCAGCCTCACTAGCGTCGCCAGCACCAGCGCTGAATGTACGCACTGTCTCGGTAACCGAGGCGTCCGATTCCCCAGCAGAAGCCTCACCAAGACCCGTCGGCGACTCATGCGGCTTCTCAGTCATAGTCTTGACCGTCGCCAGGTGACGACGCAGATTCGGCCCCACCGCCTTAGCAATGATCTTCTGGCGCTGATGCTTCGTACCATCATCGCCCTCCCAACGATCCGTACGAACGTGACCGTGGACAATAACGGCTTGGCCCTTCCACACCGTGTTATTCACGTTCTCGGCTAGTTTGCCCCAGCATTCAACATCAAAATATGACGTCTCCGACTGCTCCCAACCATTCTCCCCCTTCCATGACTTGCTGGATGCCACAGAAAACTTGCAGACCTTTGCCCCAGAATTGGTATTTCGATTTTCCACATGATGGACCACATTGCCCACCACGGTAATAACTGCCTCAGACATCGGGCTCCTCCCCCAAAAGAAAGCGTTTACCTACTGCGGCCGAATAATCCGAAGATGTCTCATTCGTGCCGTGCCAACTACTTTTCCGGCTCCGGGAGGCAAGCGAAAGAGGCAAACAAAAAGCCTGTGGATAATTTCGTCTAAAATACAACTATCCACAGGCTTCATATGAAGGTGAGGGGCGAGGTCGCAGCAATCCTCGTCGTCAAGCGAACGAAATCAGCTTAACGACGCTACCTTCCGCGCCTCTTCGAGGCATCAATCGGATTGTCCATGTGCACCGGATGCTGCGCGTCAACCTCTGAGGTGTAGTAGTCGCGCTCATCTTCGCCACCGACACCGACCTGCTGGCTCATGCGAGCGAGCATTTCGTTGTATGCAGCCAACTCCTCATCGTTGTTGCGGTCTGCGACACGGTCGTAGCGTGCTGCATCCTTCTCGTCAGAGCGTCGCCACTGCACAAACAGCGCAACGGTAACGATGTAGAGCGGAACCTCACCGGCAGCCCACGCGACGGCACCGCCGACATTCTGATCTTCCAAGAGATTGACTGCCCACGGGAGATCAAGGCTGGCGTAGTAGGTCTCGGCGAGCACCTGCTGCGACTGCATTAGCGAAATACCGAACCAAGCGTGGAACGGTAGCGACCCCATCAGCGTGACCAGTTTGACCGACGGCGCAATCTGCTGCGGTGCGGCATCGACACCAATAATGACCCAGTAGAAGATGTAACCCGAGATCAGGAAGTGGATGTTCATGAACACGTGACCTGCGTGCTCATCGGCCAGGAAGTCGTAAATCGGTGTCATGTAGAGCAGGTAGAAACCTGCAACGAACTGCACCGTCGCCACCACCGGGTGCGTGAGGAAACGCGACACCGGGTTGTTGATGAAGACCACCAGCCACTCACGAATACCCGGCAGACCATCACGTCCAGCCGGCTTCAGCGCACGCAACGCCAGCGTGACCGGACCACCCAGCACCAGCATGACCGGAATGCCCATCGAGTAAAGCATGTGGGCAATCATGTGCACAGAGAACAGAGCCGGCATGTACACACCCAGTGCGCTGCACGAAGTAAACAGCAAAGTTGCGCAACCGCCGAGCCACCACAGAGTGTTGGACAGCGGCCAGGTACCGCCGCGCTTCTTCAGCAAGTAGAGCCAATACAGGTAAATCCATGCGGCGATAATCGCGGCAGAGCCGAAGAAAATGTCAAAGCGCCACTGCGTGAACATGGCCTCCCAGCCGAATGGGATCTCCAGGTTGTAGCCGAGCTTGACCTGCATCTGCGTAATGGACGGCAGGCCCTCACCACCGGCCTGCTCAGAGAAATTCGGTGGCGGCGGAGTACGGCCGAGGGCCACGGCAACGCCAATCGTGAGCGCCATAATGATGACCTCAACAATGGCCAGTCGCCAGAACGGGCGATTCGACTGGGCACGCTCAATCTCCGGGATGGTGATCTTGCGGTGCACATAGCCACACAGGCCCAGCAAGATGGTGAGCACCGCCTTGACCAGCACCATGATGCCGTAGTTATTGCTGACCAGGTCAGACCAGTCAATATTGATGGCTGCGTTAATGAAGCCAGAGGCAGACATTGCAATGAATGCAACCAACGCCACGAAGGAGTAGCGCTTCACGACCTCTGGCATCCACTCACCACGACGACGCGCGTGGCCAACCAACGCCATCAAACCGCCGACCCAAAACACAGTGAAAGTCAAGTGCCAGATGTAGGAGTTGGTGCCGTAGTCATGCGCACCACCGGAGGCGTTGTGGCTCACAACAGCCAGCGGCATCATCGACACCAAGCTGATGGCGAAGAACACCGGCTGCCAAATCCATTTACGAGTCAGCGATGAGCCGAGCGCCACAATGCCCGCAAAAATAGCTACCCACAGCCACGCCAAGCCCTCCTTGGTCTGCTCCAAAGACACAGCCCAGTTACTCAGCTGAATCGTCGTTGACAGCGGCTGGCCCGACACATCGGAGAGAACCAGCGGAATCTCCATCAGCGCCATGAGACCCCAGCCGAGCATGGCCCACATACCCGTACGGGATGCCGTGTAGCCGTCGAGGCCCAAAGTGCCGTCGGCACGCTGCTTCGTACCGAAAGCAGCGAGCATAAACGAGCCGACACCGAGACAAGCGAGCAACTCACCGGTCGCCTTGGCGAACGGAAACCCGAAGGTAGTGATTGTGCCCGGATCAGGAATGCCCAACGTGGCGCGCGAATCCATGTTGAACGCCATCGAGAGCAAACCAGCTAGAACGCCGCCGATAAGCACAAAAACAACGTACCAACCAGCAGATTTACGGACTTTCTTATCCTTGCTAACAGGCGGAGAGGTCTCGGCCTTGGTCGTGGCAGTCATAGCCCTAAGCTTAGCGACCAAATTCCCTAGAGCAGAACCGGTAACACCACTGGGATTAGAACCGGTTGTGATTGGCTGTGCCAGAGACGCTACAATGCTTTTCTTAGCTGGCCTCCATAGCTCAGTGGACAGAGCAGTCGGCTTCTACCCGATTGGTCGAGGGTTCGAATCCTTCTGGGGGCGCAAAAATAACCCGCCTGGCCTGGTTTTATACCAGCATCAGGCGGGTTTTTACCTTTTAGTCCTTCTTGTTATCCGCGGGATCCGGACGCAAGTAGCGGTCAACCATGTCGACAACCTCTTCGACAGATTTCTTGTCTAGCGCAGCATCCTTTCCATCCGGACGCCACACCAGCACCATCGTCTGAATCAGACGGTAAATGTTGCGTGCCAACTGATATGGGTCGTGCTCGCGAATAGTGCCATCTTCCTGCCCGTGACGGACACCGGGGAGAATGAACTTCTCCACAATCTCCAGCTGAGTGTCGCTCATCTCTCCAGTGAGCGCTTCTAAGACGCGGTCGGGATCTGTCTTGACCAGGCCAGGGAAAAAGTCACTTTCGATGATGCGTTGAACGACGATTCGAATACGCAGCAACATACGAGCGCGTGAATCGCCAGGGACATAACGGAGCCCCTCAAGCATGTGCAGGATTTCGCGGTTGGTCACTTCCGCGAGAAGCTCGCCAATATCGGCGTAACGGCGATATACAGTCGGCCGCGAAACCCCTGCCTTGCGAGCAATTTCTGCAATCGAAGTCCTACGAAAGCCCACAGTCATTACGCTCTCACGAGCAGCGGCAATGATGACATCATCGACGGATGGTTTCTGTGCCGCGGTGTTGCTTTGAGCAGCGTCGCCAACACGGCTCGTCTCATCCATGTAACTATTTCTCCCGTTGGAATCCGAATTCAGAAGTAATTTTATCAGGCAAATAGGTCGATTTAGTTCATGCCCCGTTGTCCAATTCTAAAACCTCACTTTCCAGTTAATTTCGTTTCCCCACAATCCGCCTCAAAATCGGCACGCTAAACCACATCACAATCCACATCGCTAAGCTGGGCGTAGTCAACACGCGCCCCGCAGCCCAGTCCGGGCACAAAATAAGGCGCACTGCAGAAACATGCCGAATCTCAGCGAAAGGTGAAATCATGGCTCAGCCCAATCCCGATCTCCAGCTCTCCCCTGAGCTCGACCGGATTGTGTGGATTGACTGCGAGATGACAGGCCTCGAGCCCGAGCGCCACGTCATTGTCGAAATCGCGGCTCTCGTCACCGATGCCAACCTCAACGTGCTTGGAGAAGGTGTGGACATCGTCGTGCACGCGTCCGAGACTGAATTGGCACAGATGGACGATTTCGTCACCAAGATGCATGCAAAGTCCGGCCTGGATCAGGAAATACGCGCAAGCAAGACAAATGTCGCCGACGCCGAACAAGCTGTTCTGGACTACATCCACCAGTGGGTTCCCGAGCCCCGCACCGCTCCGCTGGCAGGAAACTCGATTGCTTCCGACCGCAAGTTCATCCACCGCTACATGCCAGAGCTCGATCAGCACCTGCACTACCGCATGATTGATGTCTCTTCCTTCAAGGAACTGGCCCGCCGTTGGTACCCCCAGGTTCTCAAGGGCGCTCCAGAAAAGGGTCTCGCTCACCGAGCTCTCGCAGATATCAAGGAGTCGATCCGCGAGCTGGACTACTACCGCCGCGCCATGCTTCTGCCCCACCCTGGCCCCGATGCCGACGCTGTTTCCGCCGCAAGCAAGGAATCCACAGAAAAGTACGGTGAAATTCGCGGCTAGCTCGCTTTACGACGGCCCCAAACCCTAACCCTCTCCAATTTTATCCGGGTTGACCTGCTGTTTTTGTTTCCAGCCCACTGTGGGCTACCATATAGTTCGCTGCAGAGATGAACTGAGAAAACAGCTCATTTAATGCGGTAATGGTGACTGTAGTTCAGTTGGTAGAGCACCAGGTTGTGATCCTGGGTGTCGCGGGTTCGAGTCCCGTCAGTCACCCCAAGTAGAACCCTCGGCCAGGATTTTTCCTGGCCGAGGGTTTTTGTGTGTCCGCCTACCACGCGGGTCTCGGGTTAATAGACAAAGTGTGTCCACCCAGCGTGTCGCCGGGATGGGTCCTTTTGCTACTTATCCCCCCCCCACAGTCACTACCGAGTAGCTACCAAACCTGCATCCGATACCTGCAGTTTGCCGTCGATCATCTCCACGATCCGGTCGGCACCGTGGAGCTGCCCCAGGTCGTGGGTGATGTACAGGGTGGCCACACCCATCTTCCGCGTCACATCCATAATCAGTTGCGTCACGGCCCCTGCGCTCTTCTGATCCAAGGCCGCGGTCGGCTCGTCGACTAGCAGCACTTCCGGCTCATTCATCAGTGCGCGCGCAACATTGACACGTGCCTGCTGACCACCGGAAAGCTGGTTCACGCGACGGTTTCCCAGCCCCGCCAGGCCGACTGCCTCGAGTAGCTCATCGGCGCGCTTCTCCGCTTCACGACGGCCACCCGCGAGCCAACCGAAGACGCGGCCCAGCCGCCGCATTGCGATGAGCTGCTGCTTAACCGTTAAGGCTGGTAGAAGATTCGGCTGCTGGAAGACGATACCGATATGTTCGCGACGAACCTTGGCAGCATCCGCGCCGCGAGCGCTCAGGTCAATGGCCGTCCTTTCCGCACTCTCGTCCGCGCCTGCACCGTTCGAGTCCTGCTTGGTGGAGTACAGCGTGACATGTCCGGTATCGGCGCTCTTCAAACAACCTGCGATGGTCAACAGAGTCGACTTACCGGAACCCGATGGACCAACCAATCCAACTACCTCGCCAGCTCGAATCTTCAGCGAGATGTCATCCAAAATGGTGCGCTTGTTTTCACCGTCCTGGACGGTCAACGAAATGTTCTTCAGCGCCAGTGCCACGGGAGCGTTGTTGTCGATGTAGGTAGTCATTTTGTCCTCAATTCCTCAGTTGCTGGTTGTGCAGGTTGTGCAGGGCGTGCAGGTTGTACGGGATGTTTTTGGCGGAAAGTCGTTTTCTCAGATTGCCACTATGCGTTCGCCAGTGCGGTGGTCGGATCGACGCGAAATACCGGCACCAGTGCCAGCAGCGCACCAACTACGCCGGTCACAGCGAGAACGAGCCCCGGCACGACGGTCGTGGAAGCATCGACCACAATCGGCATGACGTTGGCGCTCTGCAGAGCCCAGCCCGCCGCTGCAGTCACCGCCACGCCGCCGCCGACTCCGATTGCTAGCACGGCCAGGACCTGTGCCAGAGAGTCAGCCACCAGCACGGAGCGGGACGCACCGAGCGCCGAGGAAATGGCCACACCACGGAGTCGCTGAACGGTCCACACGGTGAAAAATGCGCCTACTACCAGCGCGGAGATGACATACAGCATCGAGGTCATCGCGTTGAGCGAAGTCTGCTCGCCCTGGTAGGAAGCCGACAGGTTGTTGCGCTCGCCGTCGCGCAGAATGGTTCCTTCCGGGACATTCGGCAGCTGCGCCGCAGACTCGTCGACAACCATCGCCGCCGGCACCATCTGCCCCGGCGTCAGGTCTTCCATCACACCGCGCCCGGCATAAATGACTGCTTGATGGTCCAGCCACTTATCCCCCACCAGTCGTGCAACCGTGGCCTTATAATCGCCCATCGCGCCAGACAGGGTCAGCGAGTCACCTTCCGCAATGGCGGTTTCACTAACGCCGTCGGTGACGGCCACCTGGTCGTCGTTAAGCGAAAAATCGGAGATGACGGTGACGGGCGTTTCATCGACTCGTGCACGGCTGACGTAGACATCGCGGATGGCGGCGTTATTATCGTTCGCCCACGTTTGGATGCCCTTTCGCACTGTCTCGCCCATGCTTGACGACGACAACGACGTGGCCCCCTCAGCGACGACGACGGCATCGTTTTTGCCGTAGACCTCGTCAAGTGCGGAAACGGACTGGGAGGACAGGCCGGCAGCCAAAGCCGAGAGGAACACGACCATCACAGCAATCATGCCAACGGTGATGGTGATTAGTGCCGCACGGCCTGGAGCGGCCCGAAGTTCTTTCATTGACTGGTACATACTCATTATGGTCGTGGATTCAAAGGAGGATTTAATCGCCAGGGAGGTTGAACTTCGTCTCCAACTTTCGGTTGATGTTGACAATTCCGGCTCGTCAGCGGTGTTTTGGCAGGTGGAACTGTCCTAAGCTCGAGGGCGTGGATACTCCTGAGACCCTGAACCGCAACTGGCAATTACTGCGGTTTGCCCTGGATGTTTTGGTGCTGGTGCTGCTAGCGGTATGCGTGGTTCCGGACCCGCAGTGGCGAATCATCACCTATGCGGTGTGTTTTCTAGCGGTGTACATAGCAGGTTCGGTCGGGCCGATTGGTCGGGCTCGGCATGGCAACGTAGCCAACGAGGTCGCACTGACTAAACCGCACGGCCTACTACTGGGCTGGCTTGTGATCCTGCTGCTGTGCTGGGCTGCGTTGGCGTTTGCAACGCTGGACGCCTCGTTCCTGGTTTTCCCACTGTTTTTCGTAATTTTGCAGGTCACTGGCGGCCTTACGGCTGTAATCATGGTGGCGGCGACAACGGCGACGGCAATCGGCGCTATAGCCGTCCACACTCCCCTGGCTTTTGGTGGGGTCCTCGGTCCTATCCTCGGCGGGACATTTGTGCTCACGGTGGGGCTGGGGTTTCGGCTGCTGCAGAGGGAGACTATCGAAAAGACCAAGGCGCTGGAGGAGCTCTCGGCTGCCCGCGCCCACTCGGAAGCACTGTCCCGTCGTGCCGGTGAGCTGAACGAACGCGCACGCCTCGCAGCCGACATTCATGACACCGTGGCGCAGGGGCTTTCCTCCATCCAGCTGCTGCTGCATTCGGTGGAGTCTCGCATGAAAAGTGCTCCCACTCAGCATGACCAGGCCTCGGTGGATTCGCTGCAGCTCGCTCGCAAGGTCGCGGCCGACAACCTCGCCGAAACTCGGCGCATTATCGCAGCACTTCAGCCGGCTCCTCTCGAAGGGGCTGACCTATCCGGTGCGTTGGAGAAAGTCTGCTCCTCCACGGTGCTGGGCGATGCTGTCAGCTTCTGCGTTGACGGCACACCCACGCGACTGCCGGCCACCGTCGAAGCCACAATTATCAGGGTGGCCCAGGCGAGCTTGGCGAACGTCGTCAAGCATGCACACGCCACGCGCTGTCGCGTCACTCTGACCTATCAGCCCGACGAGGTTCTGCTCGACTGCGTCGACAACGGCATCGGCTTCGACCCCACCGCACCAACCAACGACGACAGCGTGGGTATCGCCAACGCGCGCCGACGCGTGGAAAAGCTCGGCGGCACCTTCACCATCGAGTCGGAACCTGGGCGCGGCTGCGGTGTCAGCGTCAGCATCCCGCACGAGCTCGCCTCTTAAAGTCCCGCGCCTGGTATGCAGGTAGGAAACGACCATTCACATCACCCGAGGAGATAGCCAGGTGACCAAGCCCATCGGAGTCCTCATCGCCGACGATCATCCCATCGTGCGCGCTGGTCTTCGCGCCGTCGTTGAATCGGCGCCGGATATCGTCGTGGTTGGCGAGGCTGCCAGCGGTGACGACGCGGTCGAGAAGGTGCGCGCATCGCTTGACGACGACTCTTGCGACCACATCGATCTGGTACTCATGGATCTTCGCTTTGGCGAGGCCCCTGGCACCGCTTCCCGCGCAGGCGGAGTTGATGCCACTGCAGCCATCCGCGCACTCGCCGGGCGCGGCGTGAAGGCTCCGGAGGTGTTGGTGGTGACCAACTATTCTTCGGACTCCGATGTCCTCGGCGCTGTCACCGCTGGCGCAGTTGGTTATCTGCTGAAGGATGCCGCTCCGGAAGAACTCATCGATGGCATCCGTCGCGCCGTTCGCGGCGAGACCGTGCTGAACACGCAGGTTGCCGGGCGCTTGATGGGGCGGATGCGCAATCCCAATACGGCACTAACCCCGCGCGAACTCGAGGTGCTCGAGTTGGTCGCGCGGGGTATGTCGAATAGAAAAATTGCAGAGCAGCTGGTGCTCACTGAAGCGACTGTGAAGTCGCATCTGGTGCATATTTTCACCAAGCTAGACGTCAGCTCCCGCACCGCGGCTGTTGCTCGGGCGCAGGAGCTGGGAATGTTGGATGAATAGTAAGCGGTCTAACCCGTGTGACTTAAGTGATGGCCTCACTTAGAGGACAGGGGGTTACCAAGAGCTGGTCTCGTCGGCGTTGCCCTTCTTCCAGGTCTCCCACGGGATGTTCCAGTCACCTAGTCCATCAACACCGGAGAGCGTCTCGCCAACCGTATTCTTCACAACCACGATGTCACCGCGCTTAGTGTTGTCCAGGAACCACTTAGCGTTGGCGTCAGTGACGTTGATGCAGCCGTGAGACTGGTTGACGCTGCCCTGTGCCCATGTTGACCACGGTGCACCGTGGACGTAGATACCGGAGTAAGACATCTGCGTTGCGTAGTTAACCGGCGTGACGTAGCCACCGTTATCCAGAGACAGGCCGTAAGTACGGGAGTCCATCACCATAGTCTCGTTGCGATCACCGATGATGTACTGGCCATTCGGAGTCGGGTGAACATTAGACCCCATAGAGATAGGCATGGAGTTTACGACTTCACCGTTCTTCTTAATGACCATGGTCTTCGTCGCATCATCAGCGATAGCGATGACTTCATCACCGATGGTGAAGCTGGTTTCGGCGGACTCCGCACCGTACATGTCGTCACCGAGATCCGTGCCATAAATGTCGGACTTCACGGTAACCTTGGTACCCGGCTTCCAGTACTCCTTTGGACGCCAGCGCACCTCGCTATTATTCAGCCAGTAGAAAGCGCCTTCCACCTTAGGCTCGGTGGTCACCTTGATTGCTTCCTCAGCGGCCTTGCGGTCCGAAATACTCGCGCTGAACTTCACGGCAATAGTCTGACCGACACCCACGGTGGAACCATCCAGTGGGGACAGGTAGCCATTTACCTGAGAAGTCGGCTCAATAGTGGTGAAAGAAGTAGCCAGCTTTTCTGTGCCTGAGGTGGCGTTAATCTCATAGGTCTTTGAGTAGCCCAGGGGTTCTGCAGTGGTCCACTTGGTACCACTGGAGTCGAGCTTGCCCTTTACCTCTTTGCCCTCAGGGTTGGTCATAACAACCTTGTCCAGGCGATGCCCCCCTTCCACCTGAACCGAAATCGGGTCAACCACCGAAACATCGGTGGCATCGTCCTTCACACTGGCGACAAGACCAACGTCCGACTTCTCCGCCTCTTGCTGCTCGGCATTATCGCCGCCGACGGTACAAGCAGCTAGCGAAATGGTGGCCGCAAATGTCACCACCGCCGTCGACAGGCGCTTAAAAGATTGCCGCATGATCGTGCTTCACTCCAACAGTGCAATTATTAAGTAGTAAGTCCCGGGGACACACTGTGACACACAGCGGAGTCCTGCTACAGCCCCTGGTGCGCCCTCGAAAAAGGTCAGACTACCCTGCAACGGCACTAGCCGCCGATAAAACGCCCGCCCTAGCTGAAAAAGCCGTAATGACTGCCCGATCGCAGTTTTCAACTCTTCACAGGGCGCAGCACGCAAAGTAGCCCAACGGTTCCTACAGTTAACCCTCTGGAAAAATGCTGTGCAACCCCCAAAAACCGGGGCACTTCAACCGACCTGGGAAAACGATGCACCTTTGAGGCTGCGTTACCGAAAAGTAATCAGTTCGCTATTCAAAAGTGCCACCGGACGTTACCGGACGTTACTAAACACCGCCGAACGTCACCGAACGTACCTACGGCATCAATGCACGCTCCCGGCGTTGATGACCTTGATACAACCCCACCCCACTTTGAGGATTTTCAAACTTTTTTTGAACTTTTTTCAAACGGTTGCGCAAAACCCTTCAAAAAACATGCAAAAACGTCAGCTCAAAAACAGCACCTGACCAGCCGATTTTACAAACAATCAGAAACCTGGTTATATATCTTCTCGTTGCCGGGGAGGAGCTCACACAGAGAGCACCAAGCAGGAAACAGTAAGCGCCATTAGCTCAACTGGCAGAGCAGCTGACTCTTAATCAGCGGGTTCGGGGTTCGAGTCCCTGATGGCGCACGATACAGACCGGGAAGGTAGAAATACCTTCCCGGTCTTTTTGTTGCATAACAAGCGCAGTCGCCAACTTGTGCCCCACGCCTGACTCAAAAAGGGATTAGATACGCAAAAGCGCACGACCCCAGGTAACCACCCGAAGCACGTGCGCTAATTACTGAAAACTACTTAGCAGCAGTCTCAATCATCTCGCGAATGCGGTCGATTTCCTTGCTGCGATTGCGGTTACGACGAATGCCCATTGCGATGCCGCCAACAACGAGTGCGGCAACGACACCCAGTGCTGCCTGCACCTTAGGCTCATTCAGAGCATCGAAAACACGGGTCTTTGCGTCATCCGCAACGTTCTTCGGATTCGTTCGCACGGTTAGCTCATCCAGAGTACGGGCGAGCTGGTTACGGTTACGCTCAATATCGCGCTGGATATCTTCAATGCTGCGAGCCACGTAAACTCCCTAAAAAGTTGAATATCTAAAGTGATTGTTCGCCTAAAAGACTAACACTTCCGCTACAGCAACGTGGGCGAGCACGGGAAAAACTCAATGCATTGCTTCAGAGTCGCCACGCACCGCTCCAGAGTCGATACGATTAAGCCATGACTACTTCTTCCTCCAGCGACAAAGAATACGGCCAGAACAACATCCGATTGGAAGCTGGCGATCCTGCCCCGGCGTTTACTCTTCTCAACGACGCCGACGAGCAGGTTTCTCTGTCGGACTACGCGGGCAAGCCAGTGCTGATTTACTTCTACCCGCGGGCCAACACCCCAGGCTGCACCACTGAGGCATGCGACTTCCGCGATGAATCCGCAGCCCTGAACGATGCCGGCATTCCTGTTGTAGGTATTTCTCCGGACAAGCCGGCAAAACTCGCAAACTTCCGTGAGGACCACGGCTTGAACTTCACCCTCCTGTCCGATCCGGACAAAGAAACTATGACCGCGTTCGGCGCTTTCGGCGAGAAGAAGAACTACGGCAAGGTTGTCCAGGGCGTCATCCGCTCGACTTTCCTGGTTAATGCCGAAGGAGAAATTGAAAAGGCCTGGTACAACGTTCGTGCCAAGGGGCACGTCCAGCGAGTACTGCGTGATTTGGGCGTGGAATCACAGGCTTCCGACAGCTAGCTTGTCGCAAGACCTGCTCTGGCCCCGGCCCCAAACTCTCATCTCATATCATCCCGATTAGACGGTTTCGTAGTAGTGACTCAATCCCAGGACGCACCGAATATTCTTCGTCCCCGTCGCACTCCGGCTCAACAACGCAGCCGAGAGCGGTACGCACGCATGCTCAGCTCGGCACGCACAGTGCTCATCGAGCACGGGTTTGAGTCTTTCACTTTCGACGAAGTCGCTCGCCTTGCCGATATCCCCATTGGCACGCTCTACCAATTTTTCGCAAACAAGTATGTGATGATCTGCGAGCTCGACCGTCAGGACACCGAGGCCGTCATTGAGGAAGTCTCACGCTTCGGTGAAACAGTCCCCACCCTGAAATGGCCGGAGTTTCTCTCGGAGTTCATCGACCACCTGGCAAAACTGTGGCGCGAGGACGTTTCTAGAAGAGCCGTATGGCTGGCCGTTCAATCGACGCCCGCTACACGCGCGACCGCAGAAGATACGAAGGCACGCCTGGTCACCGAGATTTCAAAGGTGCTGCGCCCGCTGGTGCCGTCGTCAAGCGATGCGGAACTGAATTTCATCTCCGACCTCATGATTAACGCGACGTACGCCCTGCTGAATTATGCGGTTGACCATCCGGGAAGTGATGCTGAACGGGAAGCTCATTACGAGCTGACGGTGCAGGAAATCAAACGCATGACCATCTCTTATCTCATGAGCGTCGCAGAAGCAGCAGACTAGAAAGCTCCCCTCCTCACCTCGGCAGGGGCATTTATTGCCCTTACCAATACGCGGAGGGTAGGCTTGCCTTAGTTTACGCTTTACTCTGGTCAGCGCGGTGGGGTTGCTTGTTTTTCGCCGTGCCTGCGCCGGAACTCCCAAACAGAATCAGAGGTTTACATGTCCACGACGCAGGGCGCTTTCCGACGGAGCCTGCTTCCCCGCTCTATTGTTCTAGCTTCGGCAATCGTAGTGAGTACGGGATTTCTACCCGCAGTCCCCGCATCGGCACAGTCGCTGCCATCGATTGGACAGCTCGGCGGTTCGCTCCCCGGCATCGGTGACCTTCTCGGCGGTAGCATCGATCAGTCTGAGCGCCAGCTCTCCGTGACCCCTGCCACTGATCTTTCCGACGGCGCCACCGTGACCATCAAGGGAGTCGGCTACCCCGCTAACGCAAATATTTACCTGGCCCAGACAATCGAGAAGCCAAAGTCGGGCTACCCCTCGACCTATGGCGAAGCGGCCAAGGTCACGGTCGGCGCTGACGGAAGTTTTACGCAGGAGATGAAAGTCGCGACCAGCTTTGGCGATGTCGACTGCACCTCCACCCAGTGCTACGTAGCCTCCTTTACTGCGTTCCCTAATCTTTCTGACCGCAGCAATGACCAGTGGGTCCCCATCACTTTCAAGGCGGGTGCTACTTCCCAGGCTGCTCAATCGCAGGGTTCCACCGGCGCGGCACCGAGTGGTGGCCAGAGCACTGGTTCGGGCGCACAGTCACCGTCGCAGTCACGAGGTAGCGCATTGGTGAGCCTGTCCAAGACCTCAGACTTGAACCCGAGCGGCGACACCATTCGAGTTGAAGGCAAGGGATTCAAGACCTCTGGACCGGGCATCTACGTCGGTATCGCGCAAAATGACCAGATGGATGTGACCAACGCCGATTCCTTCGGCCCGGATACCAAGTTTGTGTCTACCTCTCGCGGCAACCTGAAGTCCGACGGCAGCTTCAGCGTGGATCTTCCGGTCAGCGCGAAGTTTGGCACGGCAGACTGCATGCAGAACGCTTGCTCGGTCTACACCATTGCTGCTCACGGTTCTTCCGACCGCAGCCAGGACACAGCGACAGCAGTATCGTTTGCCGGCGGAGCTGCTAAGCAGGACGCTACCCTGCCGTCCGGCGGTGGCTCCTCACAGTCCGCCGGCAGCGCAAGCTCCAGCGCCAGTGGCAGCACAGGGTCTAGTGGGTCGAGTAGCACCACCGGTTCCAGCGGCTCTAGCAGCTCCAGCAGCTCCAACGACAGCAGCTCCTCGACCGGAACCCCGGCGGTAAGCCTGTCCACCACGGAACTGAACCCATCGGGCAGCACCGCAATTACCGTCTCCGGCACCGGATTCAAAACCAGCGGCAACGGCATCTACGTCGCAGTGGCTGAGAAGAACAAGTTCTCCACCACCAACGCTGATGCTTTCTCCGCCGCTGAGTTTGTCCGCACCTCCCAGATGTCCTCCGACGGAAGCTTCTCTACCACGCTCAATGTCGAGGCCGTCACCTCGGCCGCCAACTGCGTCGAAAATGACTGCGCACTCTACACCTTTGCTGCACATGGTTCTTCCGACCGCAGCCAGGACACGGCCACGGATCTCAGCGTCGGTGGCTCCGCCAAGGAACGCGAAGAAGCTGTGAAGGCCGGTGCCTCCAAGACCGGAGAGTCCAAGGCCAGCGGCGCATCCAAGGCATCTGGCAAGGCTTCCGCAAAGTCCAACGCTTCCGGTAATGGGCTCGACGAAGTTGTGCAGACTCAGCAGGCCGCGACCAATTCCCCGCTCCAAACCGCCGCAGTCGCCGGAACCGGCGCAATCCTGGGCGCGCTAATCTTCGGTGCTGGCATCCTGGTCGGTCGCCGTCAAAAGTCCGTCGATTAGCACCGCGCCGGACTAGTCCAAGCGTACGACGGCGATTGCGTAGTCGCCGTCGTGCGAGATGCTTAACGACGGCCCCAGCTGCCACTCCTGATCGTGGAAATGGCGGCTTACAGCTCCGTGGAGACTGATGCTCACGCGACCGTAGGCATCCGGCTGCACCTCTATTTCCCGCCAGTCCAGCCGATCTCGCGCAATCGGCGGCTGGCTGCCGAAGATAGTCTGCGACCAGGCCTTGATGAAGGCTTCCTTCGCAGCCCAGCGGCCCGCTAAGTGACGCGCCAGCGCGCCGCCGACTGCTCCGCGGCGCTTTGCTATCAGTAGCTCAGCCGGTGTGAAAACCGCCTGCGCGAACTGACTTCCTGGCATATTCAGCTGCTCTTCGAAGCTCGGAATATAGACGAGGTCTACGCCAATCATGGCTGGAGGACACCATCGATCAGACGGGCGCCATCGGAAAGCAGAACGGCCTTTTCCAATGCAGCGGGTGAACCGAACCGACCACCGTCCGCCAGGTTTCGCTCGCGTGGACGCTCGTAGAGAGTTTCCCCACCGTAAATAGCCTCATCAATGCGACGCAGACCAGCCGCTTCGCGGTTGTGCGCCGCGCTACGCCAGCGTTCCGCAGCCTCAGCGCCATCGTGCTGCACTATCGCTTGATAGAAAGCTTCCGGATGGACGACTGCCACCAGTGCCGAGACATGTCCGAACCCGAGCGAGGTAACAAAGCCAGCCTTCAGCGGCAACGTATTGCCGAAATTGACTGCCTTCGTTGGCCATACCAAACGAGAATGCTCAGCCAATGCGGGATCGACGCAGTCCAGCGATCGATTACCTGGCACAATGCCGCTACGCAATACTTGAGTCAGACCAATGATCTGGAACGCTGCAGCCCCACCCTTGGCGTGTCCGGTCAGGGATTTCTGAGAGACCACCAGCAGCGGGTTCGAGCGCTCGCGACCGAGTTCATCTGCAATGCGTTCATGCAGTTCAGACTCATTGGGGTCATTGGCATTGGTCGAGGTATCGTGCTTGGACAACACCGCGACCTGATCCCCAGTGACATCGAGTGCTGCAAGTGCGCGAGCCAACCGAGACTTCTCGCCGCCCTGAGCTGCCGCTAGTGCACCCAAACCCGGCGCCGGGATGGATGTGTGCGCGCCGTCGGCGAAGGACTGGGCGTATGCGACGACACCGAGCACGGGGAGTCCCATGTCACGAGCGATGTCTCCGCGAGCCAACAGCACCGTTCCGCCACCTTGCGATTCCACGAAGCCTCCGCGTCGACGATCGTTAGGCCTGGAGAAGTACGCATGGTCGATACCCTTATCTTCCATGGTGGCGGAGTCAGCTGTGGCGGCCATGTCGCCGAAACCTGTGATCCCCTCTGCGGATAGGTCATCGAAGCCACCCGCGACAACGAAATCTGCCTTACCCAGGGCTATCTTGTCGACGCCCTCCTCCACCGACACCGCTGCCGTCGCACAGGCTGCGACAGGGTGAATCATCTGCCCGTAGCCACCGACATAAGACTGCATAACGTGGGCGGCAATAACATTTGGCAATGCCTCCTGCAGGACGTCATTGGCTCGCGGTTGCCCCAGCAGGCCGTCGATGTAGAGACTGCGCAGCGACTCCATCGCACCAATACCTGTGCCCTGCGTCGACGACACTCGCGCCGGGTTGACCGCTTCCAGCAGTTGCGCTGGGCTGAAGCCCGATGACAGGAACGCATCAACAGTACAAACGATGTTCCACAAGCTCACGCGGTCCAGATTGTCCATCATGTCCGCCGGAATACCGTAGCGTGCCGGGTCAAAGCCCTGCGGAATTTGACCGCCAACATAGCGGCTCATCGCCATTCGGCGCGGAACCTGAACCGGCGTGCCAGCGGCTCGTGTCACAAGCCACTGCCCTGTCTCGGCATCGAAGCTCGCAGTGGTGTTGTCCGGGTTGGAACTGACAAAAGTCTCCGCTGCCGCGCGATCGCGCACCGCAAAGCTCAACGCTCGATCCAGGTAGACCGTGGTCAGCTCAGTCATCGTATTATCAACCAAATCGCCATCATCGGCGTAACGACGCACACCAACTCGCGCCAACACTTCATCGCGGTAGCGCGAAGCAATGTCGCTTTCTGCCAACGGTTGCCCATCGGCATCGCGCCAGCCGCCCTCATAGGAAATCAGCCCCATTGACCAGGCCAATTCCACAATTCCCGCTGCAGAAATATCATCGACTTCGGCCTCAAAGCGCGTCCGGGAAGAACCGTACGGTCCAAGCTCGCCGGCGCCCACGATGACCACCATGTCCTCCGGAGCCGCTGCGATGTCACCAAAGGTTGGTGTTGTCTGCGAAATCGGTCGACGCGGGCTTGGCAGGCTGCTTAAGACACGGCTTGACGACGGCTCCTGCGAGCGCGCCCCGCTAGCGACCTCGGAGTTTTGAGCTGATAGGCCAGCCGCCTGTGCAGCCTCCTGCGCCAATTGCGCAATGTTGAGGTCAACGTCACCCAATCCACCGGTGAGATCGGCCTGAATCGGGCGGGTTTGAGCATTCTTCCGAGTCTCCGAGCTCGCGAGCTCAATCAGTTCAGCTGCCATTTCTTCGGTGGAGAAGGTGCGAACTCCCTTTGCTTCCACTGCAGCAACCAGCGGATCGTTTCCACCCATCAGATTGGTTCCTCGGACCCAACCAATCTGTGCATGAGCCAGAGTGGTGCGGGTGCGCCAAGCGTCCTCCACATTCCAGCGCGCCACCACTGCGTCGAGGGCGGCCTTGGCTTCACCATAGGCACCATCGCCGCCGAAGCGACCACGGTTCGGTGAACCAGGCAACACCACATGCAAACGATGCTGCAGATTATTGTCCACGCCAAGTGCTGACATCCCTGCGATGAGTCGCTCCACCGACCACAGAAGCAGACGCATTTGGGTCTCGGACGCAGGACCGGCGTCGGCAAGCGAGCCCGAAACCGTAGGCGCCGCGAACGGGAATAGCAGCGTCGGTGACAGCGCGGGCTTGGTCACAACCACTTCCGCACCAATCGTTGTAGTCTGTTCGGTTCCAATCCAGTCGATAAGGGAATCCAAGTCCTGGAAGCTGGACAAGTTCGCCGGTACCACCCACAGCTTCGCCTCGCCCTGCGCATTCACGCGATAGAGCTGCTTGTAGAAGCTCAGGCGTTCGCGTCCAAGGCGTGAAGTGGTAACAACAACGGTTGCACCCTGAGACAGCAGCTGTGCAGTTACGGCGGAACCAATCGAATTTGGCGATGCGCCGGTAACAACTGCAATGTCGGAGCTCATCGGCAGTTCGTCCACATTCGTGATGACCTCGTCCGCCAACTGGCGGTAGATACTCGCCAACTGTGTCCGCCCTGCCTCGTCTGCCTTGGCAGCCCACCACTGTGCCTGCTCAACTGCGGTTTCATGGATACTGCCCGGCGCGGTGCCAGCCACATGCCCATCAGCGGCTACCCATAGGCGCGCAAGGTCATCGCGGGAGGTGGCCCAGCGGTCGTCGAGAAGCACTGCCTTGGTGGGCGTAAACGTCGGGGTGACCAGCTTCGGCCAGTCCGCGCCGAGTTCAGCGGTGACAAGATTTACCAGGTTGCTGTCGGCGTCTTCGGCATCGAAGTCAATGTCATCGGTAATCTCGTGGCCGAGTTGCTCCAGAATCGTGCGTGCCGCGGTAGCAAGAATGCCTCGCTGACCTGTCAGTTTATCTGCAAACTCAGTGAGTGCAGCCGAGTCGACCACCCCAGCACCACTGTCACTTGCCGACGGCTTAGCGACAGCTACACCTCGCTGCGTGGCGACCGCAAGGATCGCTTCATCGATCAGCTGGTTGAGTTCAGCAGTATTGGTTGGGGCGGCCGGAGCCAGATGCGCAAGATCGCCGCCGCGCAGGGATGCGCCCTCACGAGTACCGAGCATCACCTCAGCACTGACTGCGGTTGCCCACCCCTTGCCAAGCTGCCATTCACCCAGCACATAATCATCGAGGTAATTCGCGCCTGCACCGGCAGGACCGGTAATCCGGCGAATACCGTCGGCAATGGCTTCGGAGAGAATCGGACCGAATGCCGAATACGCACTGGCCAAGCTATCAATTTTGTCCTTTAGATCCGCCAGTTCCGCATCTGCTGCCCCCTCGATTGAACCGAGGTCGAATTCCACTCCGAGATCGAGCAGCAGTTGATTGCGTCGAGATGAGACTCCATCGACCAGAGTCTCGATGGAGTCAGCGGCACCGAGCTGGTCGGGGCGTACCTTCGTCCATTGGCAAATAAGAACTTCCAGCGCTTGTGCCGGGCTGACGGCAATATCAGCAACTTCGGTAGCCGGAGTGGCAGCACTCGTGATCGTAGTGGACTGTTCGGTCGCCGCGGATTGGTCGGGGGATACCGTCGGCGCCGCTGCTCCCGCTTCTCCTGTTTCTCCCGCTGCTCCTGATTCTCCAGATAGAGCCTGCGCCGAGTCCTGCTCCGTTGTCACCTCCGACTCGGGCTCAGTCTTTTCCGGCTGAATTTGGTCGCGCATAAACACTGCATCAGCATCACGTTCGAGATTGAGTACTCGAATGTCGCGGCTTCGGTGGCGGGGCAACTGGCAGGTACGAGCGGCCAGGTTTGCCAGTGTGGGCGCTGTGCCTACACCGACTTCAACAATGCGGCTGACACCGAGATCCTCAAGCAACAGATCCTGCGTTTCAATCCACCTCACCGGTGAGCAGAATTGCCAGGCCAGCAACTCGACCAGCAACATGCGGGCCAGGCGCGCCGGGTTTTCAGCGGCAGAGTCGAAATCGGCAAGGATGTTTTCCAGAATGTCTGAGTCGACAACTGCAGCCATCTGGCGGACGAACTTCTCAGTCAGCTCAAAAGAGGTCGCAGTGAGATTCGGGATATAGCGTCCCACCAGGAGTTCTGGAGCGATTTCCGCTGGCAGCAGCCGCTCCAGGTGTTTACGGAAGGAATCCACACCGTCGCGTAGGACACTGGAGTGGAATGGCACGTCAATACCTGGGATACGCACGTATCCCTTGCCGTCCGAGCTGCGGCGCTCGCACTGTTCAGCCAGTGCTGCAAGCCCCGCGACGGTGCCGGCGACGGCGTACTGCTTGCCTGCCAGGTTGAGATTTACGACTTCGAGGAACTCACCGATTTCCTGCGACAACCGATTAACAAACTCGGTGACCTCGTCCTCGCCTACGCCAATCTTGTCCGGACGCAGGGCGCACAAACCATAGTTGGACCTCCCCTGCTCATCACGTTCGACCAGTTCATGCATGGTCAAACCGCGGCGGTAGACAACCTCTAACACGGCGTCTGCGTCAAGCGCCCCAGCGAGAGCCGCCAGCGCGTTGTACTCACCGACAGAGTGTCCCGCAAAGTGAGCTGTTTC
This sequence comes from Corynebacterium sp. HMSC063A05, assembly GCF_001809695.1. Classification (NCBI taxonomy): domain Bacteria; kingdom Bacillati; phylum Actinomycetota; class Actinomycetes; order Mycobacteriales; family Corynebacteriaceae; genus Corynebacterium; species Corynebacterium sp. HMSC063A05. The sequence goes on from NZ_KV798496.1 coordinate 437,968, forward strand.
ATCCAGCAGCCCTGCTTCACGGAGCTCCGCAACCTGTGCCAGCCCCAACGTCGCCATCGCAACCTGGGTGAACTGGGTCAGATTCAGAACACCCTCTGGGTGGAAGTAGCGCACACCATCCACGACCACCTCTACCGGGTTGTCCCGGACAATAGCCAGTACGGAAAAGCCAAGCTTCTCTCGGGTCATCGCATCAGCCTGGTCCCACACGCGGCGGGCCGCTACGCTGCGAGTCCGAGCAGACAGCCCCATCCCCTGTGATTGAATCCCCTGACCAGGGAAGACATATGCGGTCTTCGGTGCGGCGATTACAGCAGTGGCGGTCAATACCAGCTCGCCATCTACTGTGGCCGTGACTTCGCGGACTTCACCGGCGCCTGGGCGGTCATCAAAACCACGGCGTTCGACAGAGAATTTCACTTCCTGTCCAGGCAGAACCGGACTCAGCATAGTCGCAGTGAACTCAATCACCCGGTTGCCAATGCCGGCATCCGACGTGGCGACAGCCGCATGCTCAGCCATCGCCGACAGCCACATTCCATGGACAATAACCCCTGGTAGACCAGCTAGCGCTGCTGCACGGGAATCGACGTGGATAGGATTGCGATCGCCCGTGACACAGCTAAATGGCTCCATCGCCTTAGGCGCTTCCACGGTCAACGCACCGCGGAAACTCCGTGGCGTATCCGTGACCGTTGGAAATGGCACAGTGTTGGTCCGTGCTGTCTCGCCGCCGTTTCGGCCACGAATGGCAAAGCGTTCACTCAAGGTGGCGAGCAGCGTATCGCCATCACGAACCTCCGCGCGCACCACAACTAGTCGCCCTAAGTCCGTATCAACGATCTCGTCGACACGCGCACTAATCCGCAACGTTGTGGTTTTCTGCGGTAGAGCTCCAATCATACGAATGTGATGCTCAAGGTGAACAAGCGCGAGCATGCCCTCAACAACATCAATGCCGGTCTCAATACGCGCCTGCGCGACTGCCGCAAAAATCGCTGGCCAAGCATGCCCAACCAACGCGTCCGGCACCGTCGCCTGTGACTCATCGCCGGCAGCTGCAATAGTGACCGCATCGTAGTCAGCCATCGCCATCGGATCCCACACGGATTCCCACTCCGCGACCCCATCGACGATGTTTGCAAGCTCACCGCCAGCTGCGATTCGCGTCAGCTCCCGCATCGCGGCCGCCGCATCCTCATGCTTAACGACGGGCACTGCGCCCACCGCTGCACTCTGACACAGGCGAATTCGCAGTTTCGTATTCTCACCCGCAGCATCGGGTAGCGGAACCGTCAGCTGTGCCCATACGAGGTCCTCCCCGTCCTCATCATTGCTCCCATCAGCTCCAATGATCTCCAAAATGGCACCAGTACCTGGGTGTTCTAGGCGTTGCGAACGAGAGACATCACTTGCATCAGATACACATACCCACTCATGTTCCGCGCCAAGTGCCAGCGCCGGATTCGGCTGCTGTCGGCCAGCCCACCAAATCACAGGTGCTGCGAGCATCCGGCTGAGGGCGTCAACAGGTACCTCCGGCAGGTAGCCGGTATCCATCAATGCCTGTGCGGTAGCTTTTTCAAACCGACCCAGAATCTCCGCTACTGGCTCATTCGCGCGGGTAATGCCCGAAACAGCCTGCGGCCCAGGGATGATGCAGACTTGATCCGCATCGTAGCGAGAGTCATGCGCCTGCCATAGGGAGTCCGATCGCCACCAGCGACGAACCTCAGCATCGATAACCGGAACGAACGGCACAGGCTTGCCCGGGGTGCGGCAGAGCTCAGAGATAAAGAAGGTGACATCTGCTGGATGGAGCTGGGTATCCAGGTCTAGCAGGCCGGACAGTCGCGAGATTTCGCTGCGCGGCTGGGTGCGCAAGCTGTCGCCGTCGGCAAGCGCGGCAAACGTGCCCGCGTCGACTGCACTTAGTCGTGCCTCTACGCGGTCGACGAGTGCGACGAAGCGCGTCGACCACGTTGGATCGAGGAACGTCCCCTCGGGCGCGCACAATTCGAGATAGCGGTTCAGCACCTCGGCATACGTCATGGTGCTGACATCTCCGAAGTACGGCTTCGCGGTGGAGTTAATTGCCTCGATGATCTCCGCGCGTCGTTCGGTGACCTTAGTGAGGTCACCTGCGACTTCGTCAAGCAATCTGCCTGCGCGTGCTGCGGCGTTTTCAATTTCGTGGATATCAGCACCCAACTGGCTACGCCCCGACGCCATGCCATCCATGGCGCTACCGGCGGGAATCCAGTTGTCAGTGCCGACGGTGTCGACCAGCATTTGTTTCACGGACTCAGAGGCGGTCGACTCCTTTGCCGCCATCGCAGCTGTGCCGATGATGACAGCATCTACCGGCATCGGCGCCAACCCGTAACGTGTCGACCACGTGCCCATCAGATAATCACGGGACTGTTCTGGCTTGCCGATGCCACCGCCAACAGCAAGCACTACATCTCGCCTGCGGATCTTTGCGTAGGTGTTAATTAGCAGGTCATCGAGGTCTTCCCAGGAGTGATGGCCACCAGCACGCCCACCTTCAACTTGCATGATGATTGGATACGGCGTGCCATGCTGCGCCAAGGTATCCGCGATTTCGAGCACCGACTCGATTTGTGCGATTGTGCCCGGCTTGAAGGAAATATACGGAATTCCGCCCTCGCGCAGCTGCTTTACTAGCTCTACTGCCTCGTCCACCTCGGGGATGCCCGCAGAGATGGTGACACCATCAATCGGTCGACCGGCTGCCACCGCACGCGGGAGCAAACGCCGGCTTCCAATGTGCAAACCCCACAGGTACGGATCCAAAAACATGGTGTTGAACTGTGCACTGCGGCCCTCCTCGAGCAGTTCGGAGAGTCGCGCCACATTAGCCTCGAAGATTTCCGGCGTAACCTGGCCGCCACCGGCCAGCTCTGCCCAGAACCCGGCATTCGCTGCAGCCGCCACAATTTCAGGGTCAACAGTTGTCGGGGTCATACCGCCGAGCAGAATTGGCGAGCGCCCGGTCAACTTGGTGAACTTCGTCTCGACACGGGGCTTAACCCCAGTGACCAGCCGCGGTGCAAACTCCAGCCACGATGTCGGATACTCAATGTCGCTCTCAGACAGGATGCTCCTCCCCGCAGCTGTTGCCGCAGCAATCACCGCCACGCCGTACCCTTCAGCGTTACGTTCTGTCAGCTTGACGACGCCCGTGTGTGGCCCCAGATCCAAAATGGTGGTTGCCCCTTGGTCGATGAGCCCCCGCACCTCAGCGCTCCAATCGCTGGAGTCAACCAAGATTGCACGCGCAAGCCAGTCAGCTGTTTCTGCATCCAGCCCAATGCGCTCAGCTCGCTCCACTACCCATGCCGCAGCAGGCGCCAGTGCTGGGTGATGGAATGCGCCGCTAACTGGCAAAACTGTACATTCGACAGCCCGCCCCTTCTGCTGCTGCGCTGTGAGCTGCTCTGCCAGCTGTTCTAGTTCATCTTGCTTGCCGATAACTACGCTGGTGGTCTGCGTATTCTTCAGACCGATGACACAGTCCTGGGAGAGGAAAGGTTCCAACTCCTCGACCGTTAGGCCAGAGATACTCATCATCGGCGCGCGCCCAAATCCGGCTACTCGGCTTCCGCGCGCACACGCCACACCGATGAGGCGAGCTAGTGCAAGCAGTTCTGCTGCCTTCTCTGGATGAGCGACAATCTCAGCGGTAAGAACACCTTGCGAATGACCGGTTACCGCTATCGCGTCATCGATATTAATTCCCTGCTTTGCCAGCAACTCAACAATGCCCAACTGTGCTAATACGATGCCCGGCACGCTGACTGCAGGATTGGTTGTATCTCCGGTAAATGGGTCGTCTGTCACGAGTGAGATTGCCCAACCAAAGGGGTCGAAACCTGCGGGAAGCTGGCCGATGAGATCGTCGTCAAGCGGTGCGAGCAGTTCCTCAGCGCGAGTGAAAACTTCCCGTAGTTTCTTTGAGTTGCCACTGGCCATGACGCTGGAGAGAGTGTCCAGCCATGGTTGCGATTGACCGGCGAAAGTGACTGCAAAAGTACCCAGATCTGGAGCATTTACGACATTGGTCTGCAAAGTGGCGAGTTTTTCGTATTTCACGTGGCTGAGGTCCTTGTCTTGTGGGGTACGAAATGAAAACATCTTTTGTTTCCAAATCCTTGCCAGGACACTATGCCATAAATCATGAGGAATCCATCATGTTTTTCTGATGCGGTTCTGTGGTCATGTCAGAGGGAAAATAGTTTGGCCCCCTAAAGTAGGGAGTCCGGAATAGCAACGAGGTCAACGGGTCCAGCACCCCAAAAGCAAAAGAATTCCGCAGGTAGGAAACAGTGTTTCCCCGCTGGGAAACTACTTGCGCTTCATCCCCGCGGCAGCATCGGCTACGGAAAATGAAGCCACGATGACTGCGTCGATTTACACCTAATCGGTGATGAACATCACACTCAGAATGAGCGTCAATGTGCGACTAGAACGCTCAGTTTTCGCCAATTAATCGCCTAGCGCATCCAAGATTGCGGACTCCGCTTCTTCTAAGCGCCGCTCTGACTCTTCAAGGTCCTGCTGCGACCTACCGTCGCGCTCGACTTTGCCGTCGAAGATTGCGCAGGGATCATCGTTGACCACAGTGTCGTCGGGAACTATGCCACGACGCGCCATGTACTCATCCAGATGCATCGAGATGCTCAAGTTGCCTCCCTGCTTCCACCTTACGATTCAAGTTACGATTCGAGCAGCGTCATTGTATCGACAGGTTCGATCGCCCTACGCAGTGGAATGAGCGAACAGAGGTTTCCCAGAATGGTACTCACACGCGCTGTGCGGCTGCCCCGTTTTGTGTTCCCGCCAAAAGAGGCGGGACTGTCGCAGGCCTACAACTGGTCTGGCGGCCAGGGCTTTCCATCGGGGAAATACCGGTCATATTTCCAGCCCAGGCGAAAGGGGAGGACGTATTTCTGGGGACTGTTGTTCGCTTCCCACATTGATTTTGGCTTAGTCGCTTTCTCGGCTTCTTCCCGGTCGGTGTACACCCCGTAACAGATGGGGTCCCAGAAGTTGCTATCGGTGATTTCAAGAGTGGGGGTGCCGGTGAACACTCCGTAAAGGAGTTGGTCGCGGCTTTCGACCTCGACTTCGAAATCTTCCCAGGTGCCCATCATTCCGCCGGGTTGCGCGCGCCACCAGTTGTCAATCGCGAGGGCAGTTTCTTCGGATTCGACAAAGCCGCCGAGAGGTTCAGTGTTATCCGGGTAGCGGGGATAAACGACGCAGACAACAATTTTCATAGGCAATATTCTTGCGTTCTGCGGGAGGCCTACAGCTGGTCTGGTGGCCAGGGCTTTCCATCGGGGAAATACCGGTCAAACTTCCAGCCCAGGCGGAACGGAAGCACAAACTTCGGAGGGCAGTTGTTGGCCGCCCACATCGTCTTAGGTTTTGCCTCGCGCTCAGCTACCTTACGGTCTGTGTACACCCCGTGACAGATGGGGTCGTAATAGTCTGGCTCGTCAATTTTGTGGGCGGGCGTACCACTAAATACCCCGTAGAGAATCTGGTCGCGGCTATTGACCTCGACCTCGAAATCTTCCCAGGTGCCAATCATGTCGCCAGGTTGCGCGCGCCACCAGTCGTCTATCTTGCGGGCGGTCTCCTCGGACTCGACGAACCCGCCGAGAGGTTCCGTGTTATCCGGATAGCGGGGATAAACGACGCAGACAACAACTTTCATAGTCATGGTTCTACACCCTGCATGGGAGATTGGCGACCTCGGAGTAGCTTCGGGCGTAGTAGGTCTTCCCCCGATAGACGATAGTTCCCAACGTGACACCGATGAAGCGGGTATCTACTTTCCCGTTACATGTAAATGCAATGTTGTTCTGGTCTAGACGATTCGTGTTGTAGGCAGAATCGCGCACCCCGCTTAGGGCAAGCCTCCACGCGGTGTAGTATTTGTACCTCAAGTCGGAGCTGTGTTTGATACTCGTGACTGGGACGCTGCACTTTGTGTGTGGCTTGAAGCCAATGGTTCCCCAGTTACCTGACTTCCGTAGGTGGATGTAGTCCAGCCATAGGGTGCAGGGGCCATATTCCTTGACAGCCCGAACGGCGGTGGTGCCCTCGTCAAGTGGGGTATCAGATAGGACATAGGGAATCGCGATAGACCCAAGACTCTCGTCCACTTGGGCCTGGGCGGGCGCTGCTGTTCCTAGGCTGGCGACGCTGATTGCCACCGCTGTGAGTAGGGATATTGTGCGTGTGCGCATGGTTGGAGCCTTCCGTGAGTACGCTTACCAAACCGTTGGCGACAAGCTGCCCCGCGGTATTTTATTAGCTGGGCGACTGTCACTTATAGAATGGTTCACTTCCTGCCTCAATGAAAGACCTATACCTTTCGGCTACCCTAAGCCGAGCTAGCCCGTGTCTACTCCTCTAGACACGAGCAGCTTGCCCCACGAAACTTGGCACATGCCTACATACACAGCAAAGGTGGAACGCTCCGGAGACCGGTGGGCTGTTGCAGTGCCCCAGGTTTCAGGACTATTCACCCAGGGTCGCAACCTTGTCGAGGAAAAAGACAGTTGCGCCGGGCGTTAGAGCTGTACCCGGAGATAGAGACAGACCCGGACACCGCCGAGATAGTCATTCAGATGGACACTCCCCGCGGGGAGGAGGCCGCCACAGCTATTGCCCGTAACCGTACCCTCCTCGTGGAAAAGGCGGCAGCCGCAGCCGCAACTGCTCGCGCCTCCCGCCACCTCGTAGACCGGGGATTGGCCTACCGCGATACAGCCACGCTGCTCGATATTTCATATCAACGGGTTGGGCAGCTCGTCACATAGCCCACCTACCACCTATCCACACACCCCGCCCGACGCGACTGTGCACCGCCCCATGCAGCAGTGCCCTCGCGCCGGGCGTTTCCTGTACGTGACCTAGGAAAAAGGAGACTTTTGATCGCGCCGAAGCGGCGTGCCAGGCGCTGTGACGGAGCGCACTGGTACCTACAACGAGGTGAAAGTCGAGCGTGAGCGGCGCATGACCGCGGTGGAGGGTAAGCAGGCACGTCAGCGTGCCACCCTTGGCGCAGAGATAGACTCCGACTACGCCGAGACGCTGGCCGAAGCAGACCGCACGGTGAACTCTGCGGTGGAGACAGTCAATGCGGCACTGGACGCGTGGCGCGAAACTGTCACCGCCGGGGTCTATTCCAAGACGGTCACGCGCTCGGAGACGGACCGCACGGTCATAGGCGAGACTACTAAGACTGGCGAGAGCGCACCATCTCTATGCCGCCGCAGGTTGTCGAGCAGCTGCGCCCACGGGTTGCAGGCCGCCACCCTGCCGAGCTGGTGCGGTACACCCTCCACAGCGACCCGTTTACTGACCCGCTGCTCTACCGACGGGTTCACATTCCTGGTGGACCTCCACCATGAGCACGTGCGCGGATGACGATGACACGTTTCCTAAGAGACTAGGCTGTCATGACCTCCTCACACCTCTGCCTCACTGCTCATTGCCTCTAGTGCCAATGTCATGCAGGTGCATAGGCAGCTGGGGCACGCGCGCGCCCGTCCATCACCCTCGATGCGTGCTCTCATCTGTTCGACACCGGACTGGGTGAAATCGGGCGGGAAATGGGCCAGATTTTGGGCACGCGGCCTAATGAGGGCGGAAAATCTGACGGGCTGGAGAACGAAGATACCCCGTGACCTGCATAGTCACGGGGTATTTATGTGTGCGCCTGGGGAGACTCGAACTCCCACGCCCTAAGGCACTGGAACCTAAATCCAGCGCGTCTGCCAATTCCGCCACAGGCGCCCGTCGCGAATCCGTGACAGTTACGTACAGTCCCCGTAAGCATGGACTACTTATTAGCCACCTACAGGCACAACGAACTTTCACAGCTCATTTGGACTGTACACACTTTAACGGGTTCGCCGCAGATTTCCTAATGTCCTAGCAGAATTCGTAATGCCGGATCCCCTGCCTTATCCAGCGAGCGCGCTAGCTTGGCAGGTCACGGACTAGCTATGGTGGTTATGTGTCCACTTCACAGCATTCCAATACCACTGACAAGCCAGCGAAGATTCCCACTCGTACCCGCGTGGTGCAACTAATCTTCTTGGCTCTTGCAGTCGGTGCCACTCTTGCACTCGCCTACTGGCAGCTCAGCAGGTGGAACACAACCAGCTCATTCCAAAACCTGGGCTACGCACTGCAGTGGCCAGCTTTCGGCCTGTTCTTTATTTGGGCCTACCGCAAGTACATGGAGTACGAACGCGAACGCCTGAGCGGCAATAGCGAGGCCGCATTTGAGGCTAAAGACGATGTCATGACGGAAATTCCAGACGACTTCCTGCCGACCAACCCAGATGGCTCGCGAAAGGTGCAGCGTGTGGATGAGACACAATCGACGGATTCTGGCACCAACGCCTAGGCGATAACTGCTTATTCGAGAAAAGGACTTTTAGTGACCAACATCAATCCAGATCGTCAAGAGCGCGTAAGGAAGGCACTGACGTACTTCTCCGTCACCGCCTATTTCACGGGTGTGATGCTGCTCTTGCTGTGTGCCGAGATGATTTACAAGTACCTCATCCTCGACAACTCCGCCGACGCGCCGCGGTGGTTCTTCTACACCGCCCAGATTCACGGCTTCGGCTACATGGCATTCCTCATTGCCACCGTAAACCTGGGTACCAAGGCCCGCTGGGAACCAGCAAAGTGGATTATCACCGCGCTCGGTGGCGTAGTCCCGTTCCTCTCCTTCTTCGTCGAGAAGAAGCGCCGCGAGGAAGTCGAGACCGCTTTCCAGCTGAAGTAGCGGGCTCTCGGCAGCCCGAGGGCTCGCCCGTGGGCTCACCCCAGGGCTATCCCTCAGACTCTGCCTCAGCCAGGATTTTCAGCGCCGGAGTCAAGGCACGCAGTGCACGCCCCCTGTGACTAAAAGCGTCCTTGTCTTCGGCGCTCATTTGTGCCGCAGACAAAGTGGCCTCAGCTTCGTTGCCCTCTCCAACTGCGGGCGCGAACACCGGATCATAGCCGAACCCATTGTCCCCAACAGGCTCGCGCAGAATGGAGCCAGGCCAGCGGCCCTCTACAACCAGCAGCAGGTTACCGGCTTCATCGAGGACGGCTGGGAAACCGCCGTCGGCTAGCGCGGACGGCACCTCCTTGACACCGGGGACGACCAACGCGCAAACGGTACGGAAGGACGCCGTACGACGCTCATCTGGGCAGTCCCCCATCTGAGCGAGCAGCAGCTCGTAGTTAGCGACATCGTCTCCGTGGGTGCCGGACCAGCGCGCCGAGAGCACACCCGGCATACCGTTTAGCTCATCTACGCTGAGCCCCGAATCGTCAGCCAAGCACGCGTAGCCGGTGTGTGTCGCACCATCGAAAGCCTTGATGTAGGCGTTGTCCGCAAAAGTGCGACCGGTTTCAGGGCGCTCTGGGTACTCCGGGACGTCGCTAAGCGAAAGAAGCTCCACCGAATCAATACCCGCCGCACGCAGGATGCGGTCGAGCTCGACTAGTTTTTTAGAATTTCGGGTAGCGACAAGGAGCTTCACGGCAGCTCACCCGGGTACGGCGCACGCAGAACTTCCTGCTGCAGGGCGATGAGCTCACGAAGACCCTTTTCCGCAGAGTCGAGCATGTCATTCAGCTGACCTCGGTCGAAGGTGCCTTCCTCGCCAGTGCCCTGGATTTCGACGAACTTGCCCTCTGCGGTCATCACCACGTTGAGGTCGACCTCAGCGCGAGAGTCCTCCTCGTAAGGCAGGTCCAGGCAGACGCGGCCGTCAATAATGCCGACCGAAACAGCTGCGACTGGTGCCTTCAGCGGGGTGCCCGGCACTGCGCCCGCTGCATGCAGGTAGGTCAGGGCATCAGCCAGCGCAACGTACGCACCGGTAATGGAGGCGGTACGAGTACCACCATCCGCCTGCAGAACATCACAGTCGATGTTGATGGTGTTCTCACCGAGTTCCTTCAAGTCGATAGCTGCGCGAAGCGAGCGACCGATTAGACGGGAAATCTCGTGGGTACGACCCTTGACCTTGCCGCGCATCGACTCGCGGGGCATGCGCTCGTGGGTAGAGGCCGGCAGCATGGAGTACTCAGCAGTCAGCCAGCCCTCGCCGGAGTCACGCTTGAATCGCGGCACCGACTGCTCAACGGAAGCGGTGCACATCACACGCGTATTGCCGAAAGTAACCAGCACAGAACCTGCCGGATTGTCGGTGAAGCCACGAGTGATGGTCACCTTGCGCATTTCATCAACCGCGCGTCCATCGGCACGGCGAAAATCGGAATTAGCTGTAGTCATGCCAACTACCCTACCGCCCGGCGCGAAAGCGGTGCGACAGCTGTACGGAAACCCGATAATCGATGAGACTAGCCGCCTAGCTCCATGCCCAGGTAGGCCAATTCAACGTCACCGGCAAAGGTACTCTTCGCAGCACCCAGTGCTTCCTCACCGTCGGCGTATGGCGGAATGTGAGTCAGCACCAGCTTCTTGACCCCCGCCAGCGTCGCTGCCTTTCCGGCCTCATAGCCCGTCAGGTGCATGTCCGGCGGTGTGCCCTCTTCGTTACTGCACCATGTGGCTTCACAGATGAAGATATCCGCATTCCGCGCCAGCTCCACCAGTTCATCGGTCCACGCAGTATCTCCGGTGTATGCAATGGTCAGACCATCTGCTTCAATGCGGTATCCAACAGCTGGCACCGGGTGGACCATGTTATACGGCGTGACGACGGCGCCTCCGTCCGCTTCGCCCCCACCGACTAACAGTGGTTCACCGGGGCTACTCACAACCTGGTCAAAAGTGTCTTCCAGGTTGGCATCTTCTTCACTTCCCAGTGCTTTGCACATGGTGCCTATCCGGTCGTGAATGTCTCCGGGGCCAACCAGGAGATTCCGGGAACTCGCCGGGGCTGTCGGGTGGAAGCGACGCCAGACGAGCAGCCCTGGAATGTCTGCAGTGTGGTCTGGGTGCACATGAGTTAGTAACAAATCACAAGCTGCAGGATCAGAGATCTTCTGCAATTCGGCGAGGACACCGGGACCCAAATCAATGACAAAGGTTCGACCGTTATCCAGCTCAATGAGGTAGCCAGATGCTGGCGCCGATGGGCCACCCATGCTGCCTGTACATCCCAGAACCTTCAATCGCATACTTCAAGCTTGCCATGTAATTGATCAAAACCGAGCAAAAAACCAATGGAGTGTCTGGATTTAATAAGAAAGGTCACATTTGGGAATGCATAGTGACCTGGCTAATACCGGGCCCGAGGAAGCGCTTTGCCAGTGATGCAAAAACTTGCGGATCTCCAGTGGATTCAAATGTGCGCACAGGGGTCGGATTACTCTCCGGGTCAGCGAGCATGTCGGTCTTTGTGAGGATGCGCAGAACGTCCTTCGACGTCTCCTCCGCCGAGGACACTAGGGCGACGTCCTCCCCCATGGCCAGCTGAATCACACCAGACAGCAGCGGATAGTGGGTGCAGCCCAGCACGAGCGTATCTACACCATCGGCCTGCAATGGCGCGAGGTAGCCCTCTGCAAGTCCCAGAATCTGGCGACCAGAGGTAATTCCTCGCTCGACAAAGTCCACGAATCGCGGGCAGTCGACCGCGGAGACATCCACGCCGGGCACTGCATCAAAGAGATCTTGGTAGGCACGGGAGCGAATCGTGGCGGCGGTACCGATTACGCCGACTTTTCCGTTCCTGGTGGTCGAGACCGCACGGCGCACGGCGGGCAGAATGACCTCGACTACTGGGACTGGGTAGCGCTCGCGGGCATCACGCAAAAATGCGGCCGAAGCAGTGTTGCAGGCAATGACTATCATCTTGCAGCCGCGTGCAACCAGTTCATCGGCGATCGCTTCAGCGTGCTGACGAACCTCGGCGATGCGCAGCGGGCCGTAAGGGCCGTTGGCAGTATCGCCGATGTACATAATCGACTCGTGCGGCAGCTGATCCATGATGGCACGCGCCACTGTCAGCCCACCGACACCGGAGTCGAAGATGCCAATCGGCGCTGTTCGGTCGGGGAAGCCGCTATCCTGCGCCGTCAGCTGATTGACTGCCTGAGTTCCTGCTTCTGCTCCCACCGCTATCTGGACTCCTCATATCGTTGGTCAAACACCGAAGCTCCTATTCTAGGCCGTTTCCGCCAGGAGCTGATGCCGCTTACCTCGGGCTCTTAGCCACGTGCGCGACCGCGCTTAAACATCACCGCAGCCCAGATGCCCGCAAGCCCACCGAAGAGGTGCATCTGCCAACTAACAGCCATCTGTGTTGGCAGCACTCCCCAGATAAGGCCCGAATACATCGATGCCAGAATCACGCCCAAAATAATCTGCATCACCCGACGGTTCACAAAACCGCGCACGACCAAAAACGCCAGCCAGCCGTAAATCAGCCCGGACGCACCGATGTGGACGGTATTTGCACCGCCGACCAACCATGTCAGACCGCCACCAACGACCGTAATCAAGAGTGTGACCTGCCAAAATAACCGCTTCGACGACATTGCAATCAAACCGGCGAACAACGCCCCGGGCAGCGAGTTCGCCACAATATGCCCGTAATCTGCGTGCAGCAGCGGTGCGGTCAAGATTCCCCACAGAGTCGAGGTTTCGCGTGGGCGCACACCGAAGTTGTTCAGTGCCCCACCAAAGATGAATTCGTTGACCAGAAAGACCGTCCAGATAAGTACCAGGTACCCAATAGCCGTACTGATGGCCGCCCCGAGCCCGCCGTCGCGATCCTGCGGAACAATCTGATTATTCCGCCGCGTCTGCACGGGACCGCGCATCGGGTACTGCGCATAGTTCTGGTAATTCTGCTGTTGTCCCGAGCTCCATTGCGCATTCATTGGCGAACTTCCCTCACTACTTGTCCAGCATCTCTGACAGCGCGGCTACTCCCGCGCGCCCCGTTGCACTCATCACGGCATCGACAATAGCCATCTGCACCGCATCGGCCGCCATCGCAGCCAACAGCGCCACCACATCCGAGCCCACGGGTTCAGCGTTTTCGCTATCCGCTGCCTCGGCCGAGCTGAGCGCAAACAGCGTGTCACCGTCCATCGGTGCATGAGCCGGCCGAATCGCTCGTGCCAGCCCATCATGACCGCACATCGCCAACCGCTTCAACTGCGCAGTCGTCACCGGCGCATTGGTTATCAACGTGCCAATCGTCGTGTTTCGCGTGCTTGCCGACGACTCCCCGTCGCCAGCCGCATCTGCGAGAATCTTGGTTCTACCGACGAAAATCTGGTCCAACTGGGCCAATGCCTCCTTGCTGGCACCGGCAGCCGCCGGCATTCCGTAAAGGTGTCCCTCCGGGTCAATGACTGCACCAAAGGAGTTAACCACCATTGCGGCAGCCACAAAGTACTTACCATCGGCGGAGGTCACACGGGCTTGTCCAAAACCACCCTTAATTGCCCCGGCCATAGCGCCAACACCGGCACCTACTGTTCCGGAGGGAGTGTCCTCCGGAACGTCGTCAAGCGCGTGCGACAACGCTTCGCGCCCGAGTTCAGCGGTGGGCAGCGTCGGCTCACCTAACAGCAAGTCGAAGATGACAGCACCGGGAACGATGGGCACGAGGATATCTGGACGAGTTGGAGTGACCTCAAAGCCAATGCCGCGGTCACGCAGTTCGCGCATAACTCCGTCGGCAGCTGCAAGGCCGTATGCGGAGCCGCCAGCCAAAACGACAGCGTGGGCGCGTTCGACGGTATTCTCCGGTGCGAGCAGGTCGGTCTCGCGAGTGCCAGGACCGCCACCGCGGACATCGACAGCGCCGACAGCACCGCCTGGAGCGGCGATGACGGTGACTCCGGTATCCCCCTCAGCAGCATGGCCGATGGAGATGCCGTCGATGGAGTCGAGACATCCTGCGCCAATGTCGATGCTCGTGCCCAGCGCAGCACTGCTGGCTTGGTGTCGAATGTCGGTGGGGCTGATTGCGAAAATCTCAGAATTCATTGTCGCCTACGGCACCTTTCACCACAGTTCATGGCAGTTAGCCTCAGTTGATTACTGCATCTTTCGGGGTTTTGCTCGGATTCGTTACTCACTCATAAGCTGATCCAGCAGTGACTCTTGGTTGTAGGACAGCCACTGGTACATCGCGTCGGTCTGCTCAATCTGCTCGATGGAGCCATTGAGGTTCTCCATGGAAACGTGCAGGTAAATACGTAGGTCATTGATTCCTGCAACCCAGGCATGGGCATCGCTTTCCGAAATGGATACCTGCCCCGACTCGGCGGGCTCCAGTGCGTCGATAATCGCACGCAGGGAATGGAGCTTGCTCTCTACAATCTCCGACTCATGCAGCTGGCGCATGAGGGCGTTTTCCCCCTCCACGCTCTCCTCACCCGGCTTGGTGAAGTCCGGCAACAGTCGCGCAAGCTTAGGATCGGCTGGGGCCTCGGAGTGTCCGACGGGCATTCCCGTCATTTCCGCGAGCTCATCCTTCGGCGCCGACCGGGCTCGCTCCATCAGCGAGTCCGCCACAGTAGCAGCCAGATTCAGCAGCAAATCCCGCTCCGTGCCTTCAAAAGCCGTGACGTACTTGATGCCACCGCCGAGAAGGGATCGCTTGCGCTTCCAAGGACGCATGTAAATTCTCTCCCGCTGTCGAATATCGGCTTAGTCAGCCTGCTCCATTGTTGCCCACAAGCCCGCCTTGTGGAGCTTCTTCACATCGGCCTCTACCTTGTCACGCTCACCGGAAGACACGATTGCCTTACCCTCCGTGTGAACCGTCATCATCAGCGCGTGCGCCTTCTTTCGGTCCATGCCGAAGAGCATCTGGAACACGTAGGTGACATAACTCATCGAATTAACCTGGTCATCCCACACAATGCACTGCCAGGGTCGGTTCGATTCCGTCACGACATCGGCATCCATAGTGGGCATCGGTGTTGCTGCTGGCATGCTCATAGGCACCAGGATAGTACGGAGTGGCGCGCGCTCGCCGGAACCGACTGCCCCGGCCAGCTTCAGCCGACTAGACTATTGACCGTGATTGATAAGCATTCCTCCACCGCCCTTCTCACCGATAAGTACGAACTGACGATGCTGCAGGCATCGCTTGCCGACGGATCCGGCGAGCGCCAGGTCGCCTTCGAGGTGTTTGGCCGTCGTCTGCCGAATGAGCGCCGCTATGGCGTTGTCGCTGGGACAGCGCGTGTATTGGATGCTATCCGCAACTTCCGCTTCACCGAGGAACAGCTGGCTTCGCTGGACTTCCTCGACGACCGGACGCTAGATTACCTGAGTAACTATTCCTTCAGCGGCCAAGTCGACGGCTACCGCGAAGGAGAGCTCTACTTCCCCGCCTCGCCCATTTTGACTGTGCGGGGCACTTTCGCCGAGTGTGTCATTTTGGAGACTGTTATTCTCTCCATTCTCAATGCGGACTCCGCCATTGCCTCGGCAGCGACCCGAATGGTCACGGCTGCCGGTGGGCGCCCGATTATTGAAATGGGTTCGCGTCGTACTCATGAAGAAGCAGCTGTGACCGCTGCCCGCGCCGCCTACCTGGCAGGTTTTAGCGCCACCTCCAACTTGGAGGCAGCGGCACGGTACAACATCCCAGCCTCCGGTACCGCTGCGCACGCGTGGACTCTGTTACACACCAACCCAGATGGCACGACAAACGAGACTGCAGCCTTCAAAGCTCAGATTGACACGCTGGGGACCGACACCACTTTGTTGGTGGATACCTACGACATCACCGAGGGCGTCAATACGGCCATTGAGGTCGCGGGGCCGGAACTCGGCGGTGTACGTATTGACTCCGGTGACCTCGGAGTTCTCGCTCGCCAGGTGCGTCAGCAGCTGGACTCGCTGGGCGCACACAACACCAACATCGTAGTGTCCTCTGACCTCGACGAGTTCGCCATTGCGGCGCTGAGGGCCGAGCCGGTCGATGTCTACGGCGTGGGCACCTCTGTAGTCACTGGCTCCGGCGCACCGACTGCGGGACTGGTCTACAAGATGGTCGAAGTTGATGGGGTGCCCGTCGCCAAGCGCTCGTTGGACAAGCGAAGCCACGGTGGCGTGAAGGCGGCGATTCGTACCTGCCGCCGTTCCGGTACCGCCGTGGAGGAAATCGCTTTCCCGCTCGGCTCGGAAATCCCGGATGTGGGCAACCTGCACTACCGCGATCTAACCATTCCGATGATGCGCGATGGCGAGGTCGTCGATGGCCTACCGACCTTGGAAGAGTCCCGCGATCACTTGGTTAAGGCGCTGGTCAGCCTCCCGTGGGAGGGGCTCGCACTTTCCCGTGACGAGCCGGTACTGTCCGTCCGTTTTCACGGCGTTTAGGCGGCGGGGGAACTGTGTCGGATACTCCCGAGCACGCAGATTTTGCAGAGCTATCGGACGGCTTTGAGGACTTTGACGATGTTGACGATGCTGACGAGCTAGCTTCGCCGAGAGCCAGCGTCCATGACTCGGACAGCATCGAAGCTCTTCTCGATGCAGCAGTGAAGGGACTCGGCGGAACAACTCGCCCGAATCAGGTCAAAATGTCCCGGTCGGTGGCCTCCGCCTTTGCGCGCGAGCGACACCTAGCGGTACAAGCCGGTACCGGTACTGGTAAGTCACTGGCCTACCTGGTGCCCGCCATTGTGCAAGCAATGGAGTCCGACGAGTCGGTAATCGTTTCCACGGCGACCATTGCGCTGCAACGCCAGCTGGTCGAACGCGACTTGCCGCGGCTAGTCAGTTCGCTAGAGCCACACTTGTCCCGCACGCCAACCTTCGCAATCCTCAAAGGCCGCTCAAACTACCTGTGCAAGTCCAAGGTCGGAAATGTCATCAAAGATCCCGTCATCGACGGTGATGAATCCGAGCCGACCGGTATGGGCGGCCCAACTGCTCTACTCAGCGAAGCGCAGCTCAGCCGAACCGCTGCCGAGGTCATGCGGCTACGCGAGTGGGCCAATGACACCGACACCGGCGACCGCGACAGCCTGGACAAGGGCGTCTCCAACGAAGCCTGGCGGCAGGTCTCCGTCACGGCCCGCGAATGCGTCGGCGCCATTTCCTGCCCTTTCGGCGAGGAGTGTTTCGCCGAACAAGCCCGCCGCGAGGCCTCCAACGTCGACATCGTTGTCACCAACCACGCCCTGTTGGCCATCGATGCGCTCTCCGACGCCATGATCTTGCCGCAGCACGACTGCGTCGTCATTGATGAGGCTCACGAGCTCGACGGCCGAATCACCTCCGTTGCCACCGACGAGCTCTCCCCTGCCGGTATCACCATGATGGCCCGGCGCGCCCGCAAATTCGGCGCCGCAGAGCAGGTCGATGATGTCACCGATGCCACGGATCTACTCGGCGAGACCGTCGCATTGCTTGCCGACGCCTACAGCGGCGCACTCGAAGAAATTCCCGGTGAGCTGGGAGCGGCACTAGCTTCGCTCCGCGATAGCCTGTGGCAACTGCAAACCACGCTGGGCACCTCTGGCTCAGGCAACTCTGGCGGGTCGGGCTCCGGGGGTTCGGGTTCCGACTCTGACAGCACGGAGCGCCAGACCGTGCGCGCAGCCGTGGAGAATATGCACGATACTGTCGTCCGGATTCTCGAGTTCAGCAGCGACGATGTCGTATGGCTTGGCGAGAACAAGACAGTTTATGTCGCTCCCCTGTCCATCGCAGCACTACTTCGCGAACGCCTCTTCGGCGAATCCACCGTCGTTTTGACCTCAGCAACACTTGCTCTTGGCGGCAAGTTCGATGCTATGGCCGCTGCCTGGGGGCTTCCCTCCGGCGGGTGGGATGGCTTGGACGTCGGCACGCCCTTTGACCCGCAGAAATCTGGCATCCTCTACGTCGCACGCGACCTGCCTCGTCCTGGACGCGACGGCGCCACGCCAAAGCAGTTCGCGATCATGGAACGCCTCATCCGTGCCGCTGGTGGGCGAACGCTGGGGCTGTTTTCTTCTCGCCGAGGCGCCGAGGCAGCGGCGGAGGAAATGCGCAAGCGCCTGCCTTACGACGTCCTGTGCCAAGGC
Organism: Corynebacterium sp. HMSC063A05; assembly: GCF_001809695.1. Lineage (NCBI taxonomy): Bacteria > Bacillati > Actinomycetota > Actinomycetes > Mycobacteriales > Corynebacteriaceae > Corynebacterium > Corynebacterium sp. HMSC063A05. The sequence continues at coordinate 456,040 of NZ_KV798496.1, forward strand.
GATGACTCTATCGGCGCTCTGGTTGATCGCTTCGCAGCTAATCCACAGACATGTTTGTTTGGCACGCTGACGCTGTGGCAAGGCGTCGATGTTCCTGGCCCATCGCTATCGTGTGTCATCATCGATCGTATCCCGTTCCCCCGACCCGACGACCCGCTACTGTCCGCGCGCTCCGATGCGGCTAATGCCGCTGGCCGAAACGGTTTTATGGAGGTTTCAGCGACACATGCAGCGCTACTGATGGCGCAAGGTTCTGGTCGTCTGCTACGTCAAGTCGATGACCGCGGTGTCGTCGCGGTACTGGATTCACGGTTGGCGACGGCGCGCTATGGATCCTGGATTGCCGCATCGATGCCTGACTTCTGGCGGACGACTGACCTCAATGTCGCTGCTGGTGCACTGACTAGGCTGACGCGGGACAGCTAGCTAGGTAGTCATTTCACATAAGAAATGACATTTTTCCCAAAATCTGCACGAACTGTCAGCACACCTACTACTGTGATGTGAAACACAACGAAGCTAACACGGTGATCCTTGTTCAAGGAATTCATCTGAAGCCTGACGCACGTGCAGAAAGGTTGTTTTCCCCTATGCCGCTGACTAGCAGTCTTCCCAACATCGATATTCCGGAGACCTCTCTATTCGATTTTCTGTTTGGCGAAATCGAGCCTCGGCACAAGGATAAACTCGCAGTAGTTGACTCCGGCTCAGAGGTAACTTTCGGGGATTTGAAGGCCAGCATTGAGGCCTTCGCGGGCGCTCTTGCTGCACGTGGAATTAAAAAGGGCGATGTTGTTGCCCTGCACTGCCCTAACTCCACCACCTTCGCAGTCGCTCTGCACGGTGTTCTTCGCGCAGGTGCAATCTGCACGACTGTTGCCTCGCTGGCAACTGCCGAGGACGTTGAAACGCAGCTGCGTATCTCTGACGCCAAGATGATGCTGACGACTTCGTCGATTGGTTGGGCCGGTGCTAACGGCGCTGAGGCCGCTGGCCTCCCGGAAGAGATGATTATCGGTCTGACGGGGCTTCACGGCATGGGTGAGCTGCTTGCTGAAGGCCATGCGGGACCAGATGTAGACGTTTCTCCCGATGACGTTGCTGTCATTCCGTTTTCTTCTGGCACCACTGGTGTGCCAAAGGGCGTCCAACTCACGCATCGCAATCTTGTTGCCAACGTGGCTCAGGCAGGAGCAGCAACTGTCGAGGCATTGGATGAGACAACCCCGGCGGTTACGATTCTGCCGTTCTTCCACATCTACGGTTTGACTGCTCTGCTCAATCTTTGCCTCTGGCGACGCACTACCCAGTACACGATGGGCAAGTTCGACTTGCTGGATTTCCTTTCCATTATTTCGGAGCACAAGGTCAAGTTTGCGTTCATCGCACCGCCGGTCGCAGTTGGGTTGGCCAAGCACCCGGCTGTCGATTCCTTCGATCTGTCCAGTCTGGAGACTATTTTCTCCGGCGCAGCTTCGCTTCAGCTGGATTTGGCGGAGCAGGTGGAAAAGCGCCTCGGCTGCACTGTCGCCCAGGGCTACGGTATGACCGAGTCCTCCCCTGCCGCGCACATTCGTATCGGACACGACAGCCCACTGGATTCCATCGGTCGAGCAGTCCCGAACACCGAGTACAAAATCGTTGACCTCGATACTGAGGACCTCGATGAAATCCCAGTTCCTGAATCAGGACGTTCCAAGTCCGGAGAACTGTGGATTCGCGGTCCTCAGGTAATGAAGGGTTATCTCAACAATCCCGAAGCTACGGCTGCAACGCTTGTCGACGGCTGGTTGCGAACAGGCGACGTTGCGGAACTCGACAAGGAAGGGAATGCGTACATTGTCGACCGCTTCAAGGAACTGATTAAGTACAAGGGTTACCAGGTACCACCGGCAGAACTTGAGTCCGTGCTTCTCGAGCACCCGGATATCGCTGATGCTGCCTGCAGTGGTGTCATTCGCTCCGATGGTGAGGAAATTCCGAAGGCATATGTGGTGCTCAAAGAAGGAAAGTCACTCACTGCTGATGAGGTAATGGACTTTGTTGCCGACCGCGTCGCACCGTACAAGAAGGTGCGAGTAGTCGAATTCATGGATGAGATTCCAAAATCGGCAACCGGCAAGATCCTGCGCAAGGATCTTAAGGCCATGGAGGCAGCACGCGCTTAGCTGTCCGCTACTGCCCCTGTGCCCCTGGCGTGACCGACACGGTGATTGATCCAGGGGCAATCTCTGTAAACCCAGCATCCTGAACTTCTACAGCACGTAGCTCTGGCGCTGGCCACAGCTCCCGCGGTGTTTCTTTCACATCTAACGCGTAGCCAGTTTGCGCCCACGCCCACGCTTCCTCAACCGACAGGCTGGCCGCATAGAGCATTGAGCCGTGTCCAACTTGCGCGGCCACCTTTCCTACGGACATATTCAGGTTCTTGTCCACCCAAATCACTGGCGGAGCAAAGGTGTCAGCACTCCCACGGTTGCCCGAGTCGTCGGGAGATGTGGTCTCCGGGTCGTCGTAAGGCAAATCGGTGCCGGAAATTTGTAGTTTGGCAATCTCTGGGTAGGTATCGTCGACAGGAGTTGGCACTAGTGCGCGAGCTTGCGCGCCGTCGACATCTACGGTGACACCCGGTGCAAGCTGAGCGCGTTGCCAGCCGATATTGCGAGCGCGACGTGTGAGCTTGCGGATGCGCGCGCCGTACCAAGACACCAGACCTTGTTGATAGGCCGAAGTGTCATCGCCTGCGCGCTCGTCGAGGCAACAAGCAACAACAGCCATCGCGGCGGCGCGGAGCAGCGCAGTGCGCGAGGGGCGTTCCTTCTTCGGCACCTCAAGCACAATAGCCATTGCCCACGGCACATCCTCGCCATGGTCTTCCCTATCGGGTTGCGGCAGGAGGCTATGGGCAATGCGGAACCATTCCGGCACCGATGATGCGTCCGTGACAGCGGGATTCTTGTGATCCTGGCGTCGCACTACTGCTCCAACGGCACGCGGCGGAAGGTGCCATCTTCGCGGTCGGCATCGTCGATTTCATCGCGGGAAATACCCAACATGAACAGAATCGAGTCCATGAATGGAACGTTGACCGACGTGTCAGCGATTTCCTTCAGCGCCGGCTTCGCGTTGAAAGCAATACCGAGGCCCGCGACTGACAACATATCGATGTCATTGGCGCCATCGCCGACAGCGACGGTCTGGTGCATCTGAAGCCCAGACTCCGCGGCGAACGCCTTAAGACTGCGGGCCTTTTCCTGCCTATCGACGACACCGCCGACCACGCGACCAGTCAGCTTTCCGTCCTCAATCTCGAGGGTATTGGCCTTGTAAAAGTCCAGGCCGAGATCCTTTGCCAGTGGCTCCAGAATCTGGATAAACCCACCGGAGACGGCACCACACTTGTAACCGAGACGTTTCAGCGTGCGGATCGTAGTGCGGGCGCCAGGGGTCAGCTCGATGGAGTCGGTAACTTCCTCAAGGACGCTGACCGGCAGGCCTGCCAGAGCCTTAACTCGCTCGTGCAATGACTCAGCGAAGTCCAGTTCACCGCGCATAGCGCGCTCTGTAACCGCTGCAACCTCCGCCTCGCGACCAGCGTGGGAGGCCAGCATCTCAATGACCTCACCGGTAATCAAAGTGGAGTCCACATCGAAGCAAATCAAGCGTTTGGATCGGCGCTGCAAACCTGCGCGTTCAATTGCGATGTCAATGTCCTGGTCCTGTGCAAGCTCAGCCAGCGCCTTACGCAGCGGAATGCCCGCACCCGGCTTCGGGTCCGGAATAGAGACAAGCAGCTCCAGGCCAGTAACTGGGTAGTCGGCAATACCGCGAATGGAATCGATGTTTGCACCGTAATCTGCGAGAGTACGGCCGATACGGGAAATATCCTCAGCATTGACCGGATTGCCCAATACGACAAGTGCATGGGTAGATCCATCGCTGCGCTCAATCGGGGCATCAAGCTGAAAACTGACAGTCATGCCGTGAGGCTTCAGTGTTTCAATGAGCCCCTCACGCAGAACGCCGACCTTCTCTTCTGTAACGCCAACAAGCGCACCGAGACTCAAATTAGAGCGGAACACCGACTGCTCCACATCAAGAATCTGAACTCCGTGGGCCGCGAGCACACGGAAGAAGGCTGCCGAGACACCCGGGCGGTCTCGGCCAACGGCGGTAATAAGCACCGGAGCTAGTCCCGGTGCTAACGAAACCGACAAGGCATCGGTATCTGCGGACTGACTGGGAGAGGTAATTACCTGTTCATTCACCAATCCAGTATCGCATGAAGCCCCGGCAGAGTGCTCATCGCATTGCGGGATACCGCACTTCGGAGGGTGGCCAGTCACAGCCGTTAGCTGTCGCCCCCCCTGCTCTCCGCTGCTCTCCCCTCCAGCTCCCTTGCTGCGCTCCCTGCGCTCCCTGCCCCCCTTACTGCGCCTTCCCTAGGAAAGACTCTCAAAGACAAGACTACGGCCCCATCACGGAAATCCGTGATGGGGCCGTAGCTTCGCGTAGTTATTAACTCAGAGTTGCATCAGCCATGTAGCCACTAGCTCTTAGAGCTGGCGACCAACGTGGGCCTCTGCGCGCTGACGCTCAACCATGTGCGGGTAGTGCAGCTCGAACGCCGGGCGCTCCGAGCGGATGCGCGGCATCGAGGTGAAGTTGTGGCGCGGCGGCGGGCAAGAGGTAGCCCACTCGAGAGAGTTACCGTAACCCCACGGGTCATCAACAGTGACGACCTCACCGTAGCGCCAGGACTTGAAGACGTTCCAGACAAACGGGATAACAGACAGACCCAGGATGAACGCACCAACGGTGGAAATCATGTTCAGGGTGGTGAAACCGTCAGTCTCGAGGTAGTCGGCGTAACGACGCGGCATACCCTCGTTACCCAGCCAGTGCTGGACCAGGAAGGTCAGGTTAAAGCCGATGAAGGTCAGCCAGAAGTGAACCTTTGCCAGCTTCTCGTCGAGCATACGTCCGGTCATCTTCGGGAACCAGAAGTAAACGCCCGAGTAGGAAGCGAAGACCAGGGTACCGAACAGAGTGTAGTGGAAGTGTGCCACGACGAAGTAGGTGTCAGAGACGTGGAAGTCCAGCGGCGGGGATGCCAGCATAATACCGGTCAGACCACCGAACAGGAAGGTCACGATGAAGCCGAGAGCGAAGGTCATCGGGGCCTCGAAGGTCATGTGGCCACGCCACATCGTACCCATCCAGTTGATGAACTTAACACCGGTCGGGACCGAAATCAGGAAGGTCATGAACGAGAAGAACGGAAGCAGAACGCCACCGGTCACGAACATGTGGTGCGCCCACACAGCCATGGACAGACCTGCAATAGACAGGGTCGCGAAGACCATACCTGCGTAGCCGAACAGCGGCTTACGGGAGAAGACCGGAACAACCTCAGTAATGATGCCCACGAACGGCAACAGCAGAACGTAGACCTCTGGGTGACCGAAGAACCAGAACAGGTGCTGCCACAGCATGGCGCCACCGTTTGCCGGGTCGTAAATGTGACCGCCCAGCTTACGGTCGTACAGAACACCAAGAGCAGCTGCAGTCAGAATCGGGAAGATCAGCAGAGCCAGAATCGAGGTAACCAGGATGTTCCAGGTGAAGATTGGCATACGGAACATGGTCATGCCCGGTGCGCGGAGGCACAGGACAGTGGTGGTCATGTTAATAGCGGAAGCGATAGTACCGACACCACCGACACCGACACCGACAATCCACAGGTCAGAACCGACACCCGGGGAGTGAATCGGGTCAGACAGCGGAGAGTACATAGTCCAACCGAAGTCAGCAGCACCACCCGGAGTCAGAAAACCCGACAACATCAGAATGCCACCAATAGTTGTCAGCCAGAAGCCGAAGGCGTTCAGACGCGGGAAAGCCACGTCCGGAGCACCAATCTGAAGCGGCAGAATGTAGTTAGCAAAACCCCAAACAATCGGGGTACCGAACAGAAGCAGCATCACCGTGCCGTGCATGGTGAACATCTGGTTGAACTGCTCGTTAGAAAGGAACTGAAGTCCTGGGGCGAAGAGCTCAGCACGGATAAGCAGAGCCATCAGACCGCCGACAAAGAAGAACGAGAAGGACATAATGATGTACATAATGCCCAGCTTCTTGTGGTCGGTCGTGGTCAGCATTTCCCACGCCCAGCTGCCCTTACGCTCATGTCCGAACGGCTGCGGCCGTTCCGGCGCTACAACGCCATGATCTGGACGAGGCGCTACTGCAGTCATTCTTCCTCCTTACTACGCGAAGATTTCCTGTAACTCACTACAGGGATTTGAAGTTTTGTCCTTGTGAGAATAGTGCAGGTGAGTACGCGACGGCGAAACCACCTACCACTATGTGCCAGATTCTAGTCTGAACCTTGGAAAAAGTTAAGGCCAAGGAATTCTCCGGCCCACTTCCCCACTCAGCTAAGCACACTATTAGTTTCCTGAGAATTGTCTTAACCTGGGCTAACGCCTTTTTAGCAGGAACCGTCGAGGCTAGGGCTACTACCCCCGTGTGTGCTGTCACCAGAGTAGGGCTCGGTGCGGAATGTTCCCTACACCTGTGCTTTTAGAAGTCCCAGTCCTCATCCTCGGTTACTTCAGCCTTACCCATGACGTAGGAAGAGCCGGAACCTGAGAAGAAGTCATGGTTTTCGTCAGCATTCGGCGACAGGGCCGACAGGATTGACGGCGAAACTCGAGTCTCGTCGGCCGGGAACATACCTTCATAGCCCAAGTTGTTCAGAGCCTTGTTGCCGTTGTAACGCAGGAAACGCTTGACATCCTCGGTCCAACCGAGTTCGTCATACATCTCTTCGGTGTACTGAATCTCGTTGTCGTAGAGATCAAACATGAGATCGAAGGTGTAATCCTTCAGCTCGTCACGTTCGGCCTGGGTCAGACGCTCCAGGTTGCGCTGGTACTTGTAACCGATGTAGTAACCGTGAACTGCCTCATCACGAATGATCAGGCGAATAATGTCCGCGGTGTTGGTCAGCTTGGCATGGCTGGACCAGTACATCGGCAGGTAGAAACCCGAGTAGAACAGGAAGGACTCCAGCAAAGTGGAAGCGACCTTCTTCTTCTGCGGGTTATCGCCCTCGTAGTAATCGAGGATAATCTTGGCCTTCTTCTGCAGGTACTCATTCTCCTCGCCCCAACGGAACGCATCCTGAATCTCAGGGGTCGACGCCAGCGTCTGGAAAATCGACGAGTAGCTCTTTGCGTGCACCGATTCCATGAAGGCGATATTGGTGTATACAGCTTCCTCGTGCGGAGTCAGCGCATCCGGGATGAGCGATACTGCGCCAACTGTGCCCTGGATGGTGTCCAGCATGGTCAGACCAGTGAACACGCGCATCGTGGTGCGCTGCTCCAGTGCATTGAGTGTATTCCAGCTCTTGATGTCATTCGACAGCGGCACCTTTTCCGGCAACCAGAAGTTACCGGTCAGACGATCCCAAACCTCGAGATCCTTGTCATCAGGAATCGTGTTCCAGTCAATAGCCGCAACTGGGCATGCACGCGACTCTGGATTCTTCTCACGGTGGGCCGGAGTCGAGGGTGGGCAATCATCGAAACTCACGTGGAAACCTCTCCCTTTTTCATTGATCTTGCCGTTTCCCGAACACACCTTATATATAAGGAATGTCCTTCACTCTTTACGAGTTCGAAAACAGCGGCTGCAGCGGTGGCTATTCCAGCCTTGTCCCACTACAAAACGTCAGGCTCCCGATGAAAGGAGCCACTACCCTTAGCAGCTTACCCACACTGCCCTCTTTCAGCACACCACTGTTGGCTATCTCTCCAATGAACACCTTTTATTTGTGCCCCCTCTCCTCATGCACCCACGTCACACAAAGAAAAAGGCGCTTGACGACGCAATGTCCGTCGTCAAGCACCAGGTGCAAAATGTTGCGCGAATCTAGGCGTGAACCTTCTCGCGGTTTTCTGCGGTGTCGTTGATGAGGCGGTCGGAGATGACGTACACCAGCAAACCTACGACAGCCATGAGCGCGAGCAACCAAGCGATAGTAGCGGAGACCCCTTCTGCTTCAGACTGCGCGATGGAAAGGGCGCTGAAGAAGGCCGGCCGAGAATCAACAAGCATGGCCGTTAACGCAATGCCAACCGGGACGGCGATGTTGATAGTCAGATTATAGAAACCGATTGCGACACCAGACTTGGCCGCGGGAATGTTCTGCAGTGCGGTCGCGACCAACGGCGCATACATGAGCGCGAACCCTGATGGGAACAGAATCATGGACACGATAACCGTGGCAACACCGGCCCCCGGCAGCACTGCGGGAATGAGCAACGCCACGATAATGATGCTGATAGCTGCGACAATAGCCTGCCTCGAAGACAGGAACTTGGCAACCTTGCCGGACATTACACCGACGATGACCGCGCAGAGATAGCCCGGCGCGAGAATATAGGCAGCACCGTCGAGGTTAATGCCATAGAGCTCGTCGACCATATACGGCAATAGAATGGCCGAATACCCCAACTGGACCATGTAAACCACAAGCACAACAATCAGCGCGCAAACGTAGCGGGCATTGGTAAAGAACGACGGATTGACCACGGCGTTGTCGTATGTCCGGATGTGCGAGACAAAGAGCGCGACACCCAGCGCAGCAGCTGCCAGCCACCACCATTGAAACTGCTGCATAAACAGCATCAGCGCAGTGGCGATGACCGCGACGAGGAACAGGCCAGAGATATCCAGGTGACTCTTCTTCTGTTGCTCCTCCGGAACTGTCTTGATCAGGAACGGAATGGCAACTATCAGAATGAGCGAAATCAGGAACATAGCCGGCCAGGAAATGTAGGTAGCCACGATTCCCGAGGTCAACGTTCCAATCAGCAGCGCAGCTTGGAAGGCCGCGGTGGAAAAGCCGAGGTAGGTTTTCTGATCTTCTGGGCTTAGGTACTTGGTGACATAGATGACGTAGAGTGTCTCAGCCGCCGCCAGACCGGCAGTTTGAATAATGCGGGCAGTAAGCACCATTGGCCATACTCCCTGGAAGAAATAACCCAGTAGAGAGCCCACGGCGACAAAGCCAATACCGACAATCATCAATTTGCGGATACTGATGCTGTCCGCCAATGCGGCGTACACCACCGCTCCAATGCCAATCAAAATACCGGCGAGTGTCGCCTGCAGACTGGCCGTGGAGACACTGAGATCCAGAGATTCCGCAATCGGCTTGGTCATGAACTTAAAGCCATTGTCCAAGACCAAACAGAATACAAAGGAAAACAGCAAGACCGGAACTGCGGCCTTAGGGTTTGGCGCCGCAGCGTTGGACGCTGCGCTTTGAGAGAGATTCACGTTCAAGCTGGTATTACTGGCGGGATTGCTCATCGCACTGTACCTATTTCACACTTCAAGCCAATTGATTGCAGACCAGGACACTAGAGTCGAGCCAGCGGCAATGCGAGCTCCATCATCGTCGTGAAGGCCTTCTCACGTTCTTCCGGAGTGGTCTTTCCACCGGTGACGATGTTGTCCGACACAGTGAAGATTCCCATGGCCTCCACACCGGCCTCGGCGGCAGTGGCATAAAGGCCAGCAGATTCCATCTCCACCGCCAGCACACCCATGCGTGCCCAACGGTCGTTCACATCATCCTGGAAGTTGTAGAAAATATCGCTGGACAAGATGTTGCCGACGTGTGTTGTGATGCCCTGCTCGCGGGCGCGATCGCGAACATCTTCAATCAGACGGAAAGATGCGGACGGGGCGAATGTTCCCGGCAAGTTGTACTGCGATAGAAAATTGGAGTCAGTCGACGCCGTCTGGCCAATAACCACGTCATACAGGTCCAGCTCCGGCTGCAACGCGCCGCACGAACCGACGCGAATCAGCTTCTTGCAGCCGAAAACATGGATAAGTTCCCAGGAGTACAGCGAGATAGACGGAATACCCATACCGGACCCCATGACAGACACTTCCTGCCCCTGGTAGGTGCCGGTAAAACCCAGCATGTTGCGAACTTCGTTGAACTGAACGACATCGTCCAAATAGGTCTCCGCAATGAACTTCGCACGCAGCGGGTCACCTGGCAACAAAATAGTTTCTGCAATCGGCGCACCCTTTGGGTTGATGTGTGGAGTGCTCTTACCAGTGGTATCGGACATGGCTTCCAGCCCCTTCTCCCACTAGCCGTGGGTGAAAATTATGCGAACATTGGTGTACCACTGCCCAGGTTAATTACCTGCATTACAACCGTCAATAGTAATATTTACATTTGTTCCCAATTGGGTGGAGTGACGAAAAAGGCGCGAGAACGTCCCGACAAAACTCGGGGAAATTCTCGCGCCTTCAATGCGCTACAGCTAAAGCATTAGATGCCTAGCCCTCAAACACGCTTGCTTAAAGCATGCAGGATACGCAGCCCTCAACCTCAGTACCCTCCAGCGCAACCTGACGCAGGCGGATGTAGTACAGAGTCTTAATACCCTTGCGCCATGCGTAAATCTGCGCACGGTTGAGGTCACGGGTGCTCACCGTGTCCTTGAAGAACAAGGTCAGGGACAGTCCCTGGTCAACATACTTGGTAGCGACCGCGTAAGTGTCAATAATCTTCTCGTAGCCGATTTCGTAGGCATCCTGGAAGTACTCGCGATTGTCATTGTCCAAGTGCGGAGCCGGGTAGTAAACGCGACCAATCTTGCCCTCCTTGCGAATCTCAATCTGAGATGCAATCGGGTGAATCGACGAGGTCGAGTTGTTGATGTACGAAATCGAACCGGTCGGCGGCACTGCCTGCAGGTTGCGGTTGAACAGGCCGTACTCCATGACGTCGGCCTTCAGCTGCGCCCAGTCCTCAGCGTCCGGAATGTGTGCGGTGGAGTTCGCGAAGATCTCCTTTACGTGCTGAGTCTTCGGCTGAAACTCTGCCGGATCGAAGTTATCGAAGTACTTGCCGCTGGCGTAGTCGGAGTTCTCAAAGTTGACGAACCTCTGACCGCGCTCACGAGCAATCTTGTTAGAAGCGCGCAGGACAGCGTAGAGCACTGCTGCGAAGTAGGCATTGGTGAAGTCCAGGCCCTCTTCCGAGCCGTACATAATCTTCTCGCGGCCAAGGTAGCCGTGCAGGTTCATCTGCCCCAGGCCGATGGCGTGAGATCCGTCGTTTCCCTTGCGAATCGATGGCACCGAATTAATAGAAGTCTGCTCACTGACCGCAGTCAGGCCACGAATGGCAGTCTCGACGGTGCGACCGAAGTCTGGCGAATCCATGGTCATCGCAATGTTCAGCGAGCCAAGGTTACAGGAAATGTCCTCACCAACGTGCTCGTAGGACAGGTCTGCATTGTAAGTCGACGGGGTGTTGACCTGCAGAATCTCCGAGCAGAGGTTCGACATATTAATACGTCCCTCAATCGGGTTCGCGCGGTTAACCGTATCCTCGAACATGATGTACGGGTAGCCGGACTCAAACTGAATCTCAGCGATGGTCTGGAAGAACTGACGCGCGTTGATCTTCTGCTTACGAATACGCGGATCCTCGACCATATCCGCGTAGTTCTCGGTGATACTAATGTCCGCGAACGGCTTACCGTAGACGCGCTCGACATCGTACGGGCTGAAGAGGTACATGTCGTCGTTACGCTTGGCCAGCTCGAACGTGATGTCCGGAATGACAATGCCGAGCGACAACGACTTGATGCGAATCTTTTCGTCCGCATTCTCACGCTTGGTATCCAGGAAGCGCATGATGTCCGGGTGGTGCGCGTGCAGGTAGACAGCGCCAGCACCCTGGCGAGCACCCAGCTGGTTAGCGTAGGAGAAGGAGTCCTCCAGCAGCTTCATAACCGGGATGACACCAGAAGACTGATTCTCGATGTGCTTAATCGGAGCACCCTGTTCACGCAGGTTGCTCAGCAGCAGTGCCACACCACCGCCGCGCTTGGACAGCTGCAACGAGGAGTTGATGGCGCGGCCAATGGACTCCATATTGTCCTCGATACGCAGCAGGAAGCAGCTCACCGGTTCGCCGCGCTGGGCCTTACCGGAGTTGAGGAATGTAGGAGTAGCAGGCTGGAAGCGTCCGGTGATGATCTCATCAACCAGGTGCTGCGCGAGCCCCAAGTCGCCGTCGGCAAGCGTGAGAGCAACCATGCAGACACGGTCTTCGTAGCGCTCCAAGTAACGCTTGCCGTCGAAGGTCTTCAGTGTGTACGAGGTGTAGTATTTGTAAGCACCCAGGAAAGTCTGAAAACGGAACTTGTGGGCATAGGCCTGCTTGAACAGTGCCTTGACGTCCTCAAATTCGTACTTCTCCAGAACTTCGGCCTCGTAGTAGTGATTTTCTACCAGGTAATCGAGCTTCTCCCGCAAGTTGTGGAAGAACACAGTGTTCTGATTGACATGCTGCAAGAAGAACTGGCGCGCAGCCATGCGGTCTTTATCGAACTGAATCTTGCCGTCTTCACCGTACAGATTCAGCAGCGCATTGAGCGCGTGGTAATCCAGCTTGTCCTCACCCACCGGCTCCGCGACCTGCTTGCCCATTTCCGACACGTTGACTCCTTTAATATTCATTTGCCTGCACAGGGTCTGTTCAAACACTGCCCAGAGCAATCCAATCTAGCTATTTTCCTCGCACACCGCTTTACGACGGCTTCCGCGAGCGTATCCATTCGGTTGTCCTCAGTGCCCCTTCCCTCGACACTGAGGCTTGCCAACTTAGGCGCTGGCTCTACCGTGGAAGAACTCCTCTAGCCCTTCTCGGACTCGCCGCACATCGTGGTCGGTTCCCATCAGCTCGAAGCGATATAGATATGGAACCTTGCACTTGTAGGAGATGACATCCCCTGCTTTACAGAAGTCCTCACCGAAGTTGAGATTGCCGGCAGCAATCACACCTCGGATGAAAGAGCGGTTGTGCTCATTATTAAGAAATTTGATGACCTGCGGAGGAACTGGCCTTGAGTTACCACCGCTGATGGAAACGCCACCACCATAAGTCGGACAAATGAGGACATAGGGCTCATCGACGATAAGCTCCGGCTCATTACGACGGATGGGAATGCGGGCATTTTTGATACCTAGCTTTTCAACAAACTTGTGTGTATTCCCCGTCGCCGAGGAGAAATACACCACCAGCATGAGAGCTTCACCCTTTACATCGCAAAACCCCCGCAATCTCCGTTTCCTGTGCGGTTAACGAAATCTGCGGGGAGGTGTGTGATTCTTAAGCTGCCTGGAGAGCCTTGATGCGGTCCGGGCGGAAACCCGACCAGGTCTCAGTGCCAGTGTCAACGACCGGCGCCTGGAGGTGACCGAGAGCCATGACGTAGTCCCGAGCCTCATCGTCCATGGTGATGTCGACGATATCGTAGGCAATTCCAGCCTTATCGAGGGCACGAGTGGTAGCGCGGCACTGGACACATGCAGGCTTGCTGTAAACGGTAACCATGACTCTCACAAACTTTCTGGCTTTGGGTAAGACCAATGAATCGGATCGACTTCGTACAAACAACGGAAGCGGCCGAGGAATCAGCGGATTGGTTGAATGACCGAAAGCTCCCAGGGTTCATGAGAAACCGAGTACGGGTGGCAGACAGGTCCTTTTAGCTCTCCTTGGCTCGACATCGAAAACACTACACTTGGTGCCTAGAAAACTCTAGTCATACTAGATGTAGTACTCACAACCATGGTATTCCCTGTTCGGAGATCTCTGGCGCACAAGATGTTGTACACAGACGCACCACAACCTTGTAATTTCACGCTAAAAATTCTAGAAAATCGTAGAAAAACAACTATCGGTCCATTTTGGTTAAACCAATTACTGCAAGACGGCTCGAGGCCAATCACACCAATACCAGGTGCCGCAGTGTCCCTGCTCTGCCCTATCCCTCCCCTACCCAACTTCGGATTCCGCAGCGATTTCAAAAATTACAGGCTGCACATGTGAAACTGTCCGAGTTTATGACACTTTCAGGCCATTTTTCGGGCCAATTTTGACATAAACGCAGTCAGTAACTTCCATCGCCCCATCGCTCCACCGCCCCCAGCCATAAACGCTGTCACCGCCTGAACCTGTCCCTCCAAAAACCAAAAACCGCAACCTTCAGCCACAGTAAAACTGCGACTTCAGATTGCGGTTTTGGCAATAAATGAGGAAGCTATTTGCTTCGCGCTAGCCTAAATAAGGCTTAGCCCTGGCGGGCCTTGAAGCGCGGCTCCTTCTTGTTGATCACGTAGACCTTGCCACGACGGCGCACGACCTGAGCGCCCGGCTTGTTCTTCAGCGACCGAAGGGACTTGCGGACCTTCATTCGGGCGCTCCTTTCTACTCGGCTCCGAAACGGGGATGTGCATACTGCACTCTCCCCGGACAATCACCCCAGTGACTGCCTGGCAACGCACCTTTCCTGATAATCCGAAGAAATATCAAAGAGTATGCGTTACGACACGAGTTGCCATACTACCTAATAAGCGGAATAACTCCAAAAATCCGGGGGAAACATGTTCTTTCACAGTCAACCCCAAGATCGTGACTCCCCACGTTGCAACTGCTTCCACTTCTCTACTTGGCAGCGGCAATCATGTACTCGCGGACCTCGGCAAGCGTCTTACCTGAGGTCTCCGGCACCGCCTTGATGGTGAATACCAGCGCAATTGCGCCCGTAATGGCAAAGAAGAAGAACGACCACGCACCACCGACAGCATCCACCATCGGAAGAAAAGCCTGTGCCACAAACCAGTTCGCAACCCATAGCGCGAGCCCTGCCAGCCCCATACCCAGGCCACGGGCCTCTGTCGGGATGATCTCGGAAATCAGGAGCCAGGTCGCCACCGACACAGCCGCCTGCTGGAACACGATAAATACGGTCATCAGCAGAAGCGACATCATGGCACCCGTCGAAGAGTTACTCGACAAACCATAGACGGGCGCCAGCACGAGCAGCGAGCTTGCACAGCCCACCAGACCGATAATCAGCATTCGCCGACGACCAACGCGGTCAATGATGCTCATACCAATTGCACACGAAATCACCGAAGCGATACCGATGATGATGGAGGTATAGACAGAGCTTTCCGTCGACAAGCCAACCTTGTTCATCATCGTCGGCGCGAAATACATAATCGCGTTCGCGCCCGTGACCTGTTGCGTCACGCCAATCAGCATCGCGATGATGACGGTGCGTCGCACCCACGGGGTTTTCACGGCCAGGCGCTCGGCTGCACGCTGATCGGCGCTTGACGACGCCTCACCAACGGCAACCTCAGCCAGGGTCGCCTCATCTCCCTGCATCTGACGCAGCACGGCCAGCGCCTTGCCCTCCTGTCCTCGACGGACGAGGTAGGCCGGAGTGTCCGGCAGAACCAGCATGCCGATGAGCAGCACGATGCCGGGGACAGCGCCTAATCCAAGCATGAGTCGCCAGTTACCGGAGGAGGCTAGGGCGGAGTTGGTGAGGAACGCCACCAGCTGACCAATCACGATCATCAGCGAGTTCAGGCTGACCAGGCGTCCACGCACATGCGGTGGTGCCATTTCGGAGATGTACATCGGTACGACGATGGAAACACCACCGATACAGACGCCGAGCAAAGTACGCGCAGCACCCAGCGAAAACGCACTAGTAGCGAAAGCACACCAGATACTGCCGATGATGAAGCCGACCGCTCCGAGCAGGATGGTGCCACGGCGGCCCAGAGAGTCCGCTACACGACCACCTAGGAACGCACCGATAGCCGCACCGACCAAGAGCATGGCGGTGACAGTGGATTCCTGTCCTGGAGTCAGCTCAAAAGAGCGCTGGATATACAGCAGCGCGCCTGAGATGACACCGGTGTCGTAACCAAAGAGGAGGCCGCCCAGAGCGGCGATGATAGCCACGGCTATCGACCGAGTTGTGGTGGTTTCCCGGTTCGGTCCAGTCTTATTCTGTTCGGTTGTACTCACGCTGGAAATCTTGCCACCCTCCGGCCAAAGACCCCCTATCCGAACAGCACTTACTCGATAAAGATGAGAGCTTTGGCACTCTTCTGGCAGGAAAATCATCCCTTTTCCCGTCCTGAACTAGCGGTAGAGTGAGGCTCATGACACCAGTAGGCACACAGGATTTCCCACATCCCCTCCAGTCGGAGATTATTAACGACCTCCACGTCCAGCCCACCATCAATGCCGCCGAGGAAATCAGCCGCCGAGTCGATTTTCTCTGCGATTATTTCCGCGCCGCGCACGCCAAGGGATTCGTGCTCGGAATTTCCGGCGGTCAAGATTCCACGCTGGCCGGACGTCTAGCGCAGTTGGCCGTCGAAAAGCTTCGCAACGGCGGCGAGGACGCCACCTTCATTGCCATTCGCCTCCCCCACGGCGTGCAGGCCGATGAGGACGACGCACAGGTGGCACTGCAATTCATTCAACCTGACCAAAGGCTAACTATCGATATCGAACCGGCCACCGCCGCGATGACCGCCCAGGTCACCGATGCCCTGGCCGGCAGCGCTATCAGCGACTTCAACAAGGGAAATATTAAGGCCCGCATGCGCATGATTGCCCAGTACGCAGTGGCGGGTGTTGACGGCGCTTTGGTCATCGGAACAGATCACGCCGCGGAGGCTGTCACCGGCTTCTACACCAAGCACGGCGACGGCGCCTGCGACCTCGTCCCGCTGCAGGGGCTGAGCAAGCGCCAGGGCGCGGCCTTACTCCGTCACCTCGGCGCACCATCCAGTACGTGGGAGAAGGTGCCGACGGCCGACCTGGAAGAAGATCGCCCTGCGCTTCCCGACGAAGTTGCACTCGGGGTGACCTATACCGCCATCGACGACTACCTCGAAGGCAAGGCCGTCTCAGATGAGGATGCCGCGCGAATCGAGCACCTCTACTCCATTTCCCGGCACAAGCGAGCCGTCCCTCCTGGACCGGCCGATTCCTGGTGGCGCTAAGCTACTGTCCCGGGCCACCGATCTAGCACTGTCATCCCGCCCAAAAACTTCCCCCCGCTACTATCGCCCACCTGAGGGGTGCTGGATTAACGTCCCGTACTGAGCAGCAAACCTCTTAAGAGAAACCCCTTAAGAGAAGGCCTCCGCGCCAGCGTCCCAAATAGCTCCAACTGCGGCCAAGCTGTCTGCCGCACCGGCTTCGGCACTTGGTTCCAGCGCAGGTGAACCATCCTGGACGAGCTCGGCGGTCACCAAACCGTGCGCGAACGCCCACATGGCCAATCCCTTAGGCTCATCGCCGGCAACCTTAATGAATGCATCGCGAATCCAGGCATCCAATGACGAAGGCGAGACGACATTCACGAAATTAGTGCGACTCATCAGCCGGTAGCCATGCGGATCGTCGAGAACTGCCTGGCGGTACGCCTGCAGCAGAGACGCCGAAGTGCATTCCTCATCAATGGCAGCATGAATACGCTTGCCCAGATTCTCGAGACTCTCGGTCAGCAGCAGCTGGAGGAGCTCTTCTTTGCCGCTGATGTGCTTATACAGCGATGGCGCCTTCACATCGAGTCGCGCCGCTAGACGGCGCATACTGATTGCGCTCCAACCCGATTCGCGCAGCATCGCGCGCGCTTCATCTACAATCTTCTGCATACGTGGGGACTGCCTGCGCACATCGGGCTGCGCTGGCACCCCATCGGTCGATTCTATGGTGCACGTCACATTTGCGACTGTAACGCGTTGAATCTCACTTAGGGCGCTTTTAGGTAATTTAACCCAACAATTTTTTAAAAAACAGCTAACGGCGGTGCTCAGTCACTAAATGTTGCCTTTGCACGCTGCTAGCTTTGTTTTACGACGGAGCCTCCACCGTCGTAAAGCAAAAGCACCGTATGCCGCCGCTACACTTCGTAGCGATTCGGCTCCTCACCGAGGTGGAAATGGCGACCGGAAACATCGTTCGGAGTAATGCGCACGTAGTTGTACTTCAACGTCGGCAGCCAGGGCTTCAGCGGCAGCTCATCTGCAGCGTTAATATCCGCTCGGGAGGTGAGAACCTCTGCGTCACCCTTTACAATGACCGACCATGCCTTCTGGGCATCCTTGTCAACAAAGTCGGCCTCAAAAAGAACATCGTGGTTCAGAGAAACAGTAAAAAGCTTCGACCCCTCGGCAGTGCGGAAGTAAATGCTCCCCTCATGAACGACGTAGTTCAGCGGGAAAAGATCCATATCATCTTTACGACGAACAACCAGGCGCCCAAAAGTCTGCGTAGCCAGCAGCTCGAGGGATTCTTCGGTGGACAGTTTCTGGATAACGGAGTCGTTGTGTGCCATACCCCCAGTATTCCACCGTTTAGACAAAGTTGCTACAGCCATACGGATTACCAATCACTGAGGTAAACGGGGGTTAAGTAAAGAAAAGTGTGTCCGCATGCC
>NZ_KV798497.1:0-829 GCF_001809695.1 Corynebacterium sp. HMSC063A05
TGGCGAATCTTAGCTCGCAGCCCCATCTGGCGCATGAGTTTGTAGACGAGTTTGTGGTTGACCACCCACCCCTGGTTACGCAGGTCA
This sequence comes from Corynebacterium sp. HMSC063A05, assembly GCF_001809695.1. Taxonomy (NCBI): domain Bacteria; kingdom Bacillati; phylum Actinomycetota; class Actinomycetes; order Mycobacteriales; family Corynebacteriaceae; genus Corynebacterium; species Corynebacterium sp. HMSC063A05. Next base: position 88 of record NZ_KV798497.1, read on the forward strand.
AGTAGCACTCGTCGGTAGCCGTAGCGATGCTTGTTACGCTCGAAGCTTTCCCGAATCGCTTGCTTGAAAACGGCGTGCTTATCTGGCTTACTGAGTCGTTGTTGGTGGTAGAAGAACGTCGACCGTGGCATACCTGCTGCCTCTAGGAGGTACTCCAGGCGGTGGTGAGACTTGAGGATGACGATCGCCTGGACTTTCAGGCGCGTCCCTGATTCCTCAAGTCCCGCAATTTTTTTAGATAGGCATTTTCGGCCCGCAACCGTTCGTTTTTCGCGACGCAGCTTGTCTTCCTCCGACAGCGGCTTCGGCGTGACCGATCCTTTGGGCCTGCCCTTCGGCTTTGGTTTCAACGCGTCATCGCCATCTTTGCGCCATTTCCACGTCCACCCACTGACCAGCTGCTGTGATGACAGGCCAAATTCGCGCGCAAGATCCATCGCTGTCTCGCCAGCAAGGTGGCGTTGGACAACTTCCTTCTTGACCTCGAACGAGTACTGCTGCTTTGTCGGTTTCTCCACAAGACATAGCCTGCCATGCAGCACAAACCGACAATAGAGCCGGCGCGCAGCGTGTTTGGAGACACCCAGAACATTGGTAGCCGCTCTATAGCCCATGTCTTGCTGAAATAGTTCAACCAATTGCTCGCGCTGATATTCACTTAGCGAACTTCGTGCTCTCAATGACAACTACTCCCCACTAGTCGGTAACTGATTTCTCAGTCCAACTAATGGGGAGCAGTTCA
>NZ_KV798498.1:0-295 GCF_001809695.1 Corynebacterium sp. HMSC063A05
TCTCCCGAACCGACGAGGCCAAAAGAAAAAGGAACAAAACCATGATCTTTCCCACAAATGAAAAAACCACGCGAAAAGCACCCAAACAAGGCGCCGCCACGCAATCCATCACCCGCAAGCACAAAAGGACCCAAAACAAACAAAGGCCCCCGGCACCCACCAGCAACACACACGCAAACGACAACCAAACAAGCACTTTCCCAAAAAAGTATTAGTTAGTACATCGGCACACTATTGAGTTCTCACACAACACACACCCACAAAACAACCACCACAACCAAGCAGCAGCCACCCC
>NZ_KV798499.1:0-301 GCF_001809695.1 Corynebacterium sp. HMSC063A05
AAAACAACCACCACAACCAAGCAGCAGCCACCCCATGAGCAGCAGAAGAAGACTTTACCTTCACTGCAAACACAAGTCAAACCGGCCGTGAATACAAAGTAAACTCTCCCCCGCATCACCACAACAAGCGATCACATCGCCCTGTCGCGCTGACCCCGGATACATTACACACACTTCACACATAAAGCGAACCCGCAGGCCACAACGCCTTTCTAGTGTATTTCCGAGCTAATAGAAAACCATAACCCTAGAGTCTCACTTAAAGCTGTTCCGCAATGCATTCGTTCAGCGGCCCCCCCAC